>JBBQZF010000015.1:0-28417 GCA_038208015.1 Gemmatimonadales bacterium | reverse complement strand
TCCGGTAAGCCACGTCATCCCGCGGAGATGGGAAGTTTCTCCAGGAAGGGCGATTTGCCGCCTGCTGATAGCAAGAACAATTCAGTACCCCGTCAGTCCTTTGCTTTCAACAGGTTCCCGGTAATCCGGGAACACCCTAATTTCATTGAGTCACAACACCAAACCACTCACCCGCGCGACGAGCGCGGAGCGGAGAACGTGTGAATATCCACGAGTATCAGGCGAAGGAAATATTCCGGAACGCAGGAATTCCGATTCCGCCAGGCGAGGTCGCGACGACTGCGGCAGAAGCCGAGGCGATAGCCAGGAAGTTCGGGGGAACCGTAGTCGTGAAGGCGCAGGTTCATGCCGGCGGCCGGGGCAAGGCGGGCGGAGTGAAGCTGGCCAAGTCCCCCGAGGAGGCACGAGACCTGGCGGAGAAGATCCTTCAGCTCACTATCAAGGACCTGCCGGTTGAGAAGGTTCTGGTCACCCCCGCGGCGGACATCGACACCGAGGCGTACGTCGGAGTGATCGTCGATCGTGCGTCGAAGCGCGCTGTGTTCATGGTCAGCCCGGCCGGCGGGATCGACATCGAGGAGGTCGCTGAGCAGACGCCTGACAAGATCATGCGGCACCCGGTCGATCCGCGGTATGGCCTGCGGTCGTACGAGGCGCTCCGCATGGGATTCTTTCTCTACGATGACGCGAAAAAGGCGAGAGCTGCCGCGAAGATCATGCAGCAGCTCTACACCGCCTTCGTTCAGAGCGGAGCATCGCTCGCGGAAATCAATCCCCTCGTGACGACTCCTGAGGGTGATGTGGTGGCGCTCGACGCAAAGATGGTGATCGATGACAACGAGCTCGACCGGCTGCCGGGAATCGAGGCGCTGCGTGACGAGTCCGCGGAGGCGCCGAGCGAAGTTGATGCGCGCAAGGCAAACCTCACGTTCATCAAGCTCGACGGGAACGTCGGCTGCGTCGTCAACGGCGCCGGGCTCGCGATGGCCACGATGGACCTGGTGAAGTATTACGGCGGCGAGCCCGCGAACTTCCTCGACATAGGTGGGTCATCGAATCCGGAGAAGGTCGTAAATGCGCTCCGGATCATCACTTCGGATCCCAGCGTGAAGGCAATTCTCTTCAACATCTTCGGCGGCATAACCCGCACCGATGACGTCGCGAACGGGATCGTCACGGCCACGAAACAGAATCCCCTCACAGTGCCGATAGTCATCCGGCTCACCGGGACCAACGAGGAGATCGCCCTGAAGATCCTCACCGAGAACGGATTTTCGGCGATGACCGACATGGATGAGGCCGTCAAGAAGGCAGTTTCACTCGCAACGGGGAAAGCAGCGTGAGCATCTTCATCGACAACTCGACGCGCCTCCTCGTTCAGGGAATCACCGGCCGCGACGGATCGTTTCACACTCGCCAGATGATCGAATACGGAACCCAGGTTGTCGGAGGCGTCACTCCGGGCAAGGGCGGCCAGAAATTCGACGATTCGGTGCCGATCTTCAACACGGTTCACGACGCGGTGGCCGAGACCGGCGCGAATGCGACGGTGATCTACGTTCCGCCGATGTTCGCGGCAGACGCGATGATGGAGGCGGCGGACGCGGGAATCGCTTTCATAGTATGCATCACGGAGGGTGTTCCGGTGCTCGACATGACCCGTGTCTACCCGTTCGTGAAGGAGAAGGGGTCCCGTCTTCTCGGGCCGAATTGCCCGGGCCTCATCTCGCCCGGAAAGTCGAAAGTTGGAATCATACCGGGAAGGATCTGTACACCCGGGGCGATTGGACTCGTCAGCCGGTCGGGCACGCTCACGTATGAGGTCGTTTTCCAGATGACCCGCGCGGGCATGGGTCAGACGACATGCGTCGGCATCGGCGGCGATCCGATCAACGGGACGAACTTCATCGACTGCCTCGAGGCATTCGAGGCGGACCCCGATACCGAGGCCGTCGTGATGATCGGCGAGATAGGCGGCACCGACGAGCAGGAAGCTGCGACGTTCGTCAAGGAGAAGATGTCGAAGCCGGTGGTCGGGTTCATCGCCGGTCAGACCGCTCCCCCGGGCCGGAGAATGGGTCACGCCGGCGCGATAATCTCAGGCTCCGCCGGCACGGCCGCGGAGAAGATGCAGGCGTTCGAGGACAACGGGATCGGCGTTGCGAAGCGCCCGATCGATGTCGTCGAACTTCTCAGGCGATAACACTTAACTCATTACGAGACATACATATGGCTGGCAGCAGGACACTCACTATCATAAAGCCTGACGCCTTCGGGGCAGGGAAGGCCGGGAAGATCGTTTCACATCTCGAGTCCGCCGGCTTCAAGGTTGTGGCGACGCGCGTGCTGAGGATGACCGAGGCCCAGGCCGGCGCTTTCTATGAGGTTCACAAGGAGCGGCCGTTCTACGGATCGCTCACCTCGTTCATGACGTCGGGACCATGCATGCCGATGGTCCTGGAGAAGGCGGATGCGGTTGTTTCGCTGCGTGAGGCGATCGGCGCTACGGATCCGGCCGAAGCCGCTGAGGGGACCGTGCGGAAGATCTATGCGGAGTCAAAGGAGCGGAACGCGATCCACGCGTCGGATTCCGATGAGAATGCGGCGCGGGAATCGTTGTTCTTCTTTTCGGAATCGGAGCTGATTCAGGCCAGCTGACTATCGCTGAACAGGGGCAAACGGCGAAACCCGTGGGGAAGCGGATTTGGCGGATCTGGGCGGATCGGGCGGATAAAGCGCAGGATTCCGCTGCCGTTTGATGAGTGCGGAGGTTACTGATTTTTCGCTTTGTTTGTTAACTACGGAAGAGAAAAATCACGGCGCCGCTTGTCAATCGGCCACGGCGTCACCCCCGTTTATCCGCCCCGATCCGCTCCAATCCGCCAGATCCGCTTCCCCCGGGTTTCCTGAAGCCTTTTGCCCTTCTCGCAGCGCCCTAAAACCGCTAATTTTCATAACTTATGCTGTCGTTTGACATCCGTTCACTGGAGTCGCACGCAGCGCAGGTCGAAGGTCAGCTCGCCCCGGATGATCCGGTGTGGGAAGACAGAGATGTGCGCCCGGCGGTACCGATCACGGTCGAGGGCCGCCTTTCGGCGGCAGGACCGTCGAGGTTCTACTTCAGCGGGCATTTTTCCGGCGAGGCGACGGTGCCCTGCCGGCGCTGCCTGACGGAAGTCGGGGTGCAGGTCCGCGAGGACGCGCACTTCATTTTCTCGTCGGAAGGCGACGACAGCGCTGACGACCCGGACGTGTATCCGTTCGACGCCAACGCGCCGAAGCTGGACATGCGTCCTGCTGTACGAGAGGCATGGCTCCTGGCCGTGCCCGGTTTTGTTCTCTGCCGCGAGGATTGCAAGGGTTTCTGCGCCACGTGCGGAGTCGATCTCAACGCCGAGACGTGCGGTCACGTCCAGGTTACAACTGACAGCACATGGGATGCCCTCAAGGCCGTACGCGACAGGCTTCCCTGAAAAGCTCTACATTCAACCAGAAACGACAATGGCCGTACCCAAACGCCGTACCTCAAAAAGAAAAAAGCGCGCCCGCAACACGCACAAGACCGCTCCCGCGATCGCGATCCAGAAGTGCCCGCGGTGCCAGAGCATGAAGCGTCCGCATCACGTCTGCGAAGAATGCGGATACTACGACGGTGAGCAGCGGGTAGCGGCAAGGGAAGCCTAGTCTTGGCGCGCATCGCGCTGGACGCCATGGGGGGCGACTTCGCTCCCCGGGCAACTATCGCAGGAGCGCTCCAGGCCCTCGAGGAGCTGGACCCGTCTCACTCGGTGCAGCTTGTCGGACAATTATCAGTTATCGAGAACGGGCTCGCAGCTCTCCTGGGCGGCGAGCTCGCTCATTGTGCCCCTCTTCGCGAACGGGTCGAGATCGTCGACGCGCCTGACGTCGTCGGCATGTCCGACAAGCCGACAGTCGCACTGCGGAAGAAGCCCAACAACCCGATGTCGGTCGGGCTGCGGCTGCAGACCGATAACCGGTCTGACGGATTCGTCTCGGCGGGAAGCACCGGCGCGCAGATGGCCGTTTCATCCGTTGTGCTCGGTCTTCACGCAGGCCTTTCGCGCCCGGCCATCGCGACAATCCTTCCTACCTCGCGCGATCCGATCGTCTTCATCGACTCCGGCGCAAACGTCGACTGCTCGGCGGCCGAGCTGGTCCAGTTCGCCTGCCTCGGGGCTGTTTATGCCGAATACGTCCTTGGCCGCAGCGACCCGGTGGTCGGGCTGCTCAGCATCGGCGAGGAGGACGCTAAGGGAAACAGCGTCACGAAGGAAGCTCACAATCTCTTCAGGGCCGCAGGGTTCAACTTTCACGGCAATGTCGAAGGCCGCGACCTTCCCCCAGGCGCGAGCGACCGCGGCCCGATCGACGTAGTGATCTGTGACGGGTTCGTCGGCAACGTGGTTCTGAAGTTCTACGAGGGGGTCATCCCCATGATCGTCGAGCTCATCGAGCGCGACGGCTCGATCGAGATCGACAAGGTGAGATCTGCCCTGGCGGCGCTCGACTCCTCGACATACGGCGGCGCGCCACTCCTCGGCGTACGTGGAGTGAGTATGATCTGCCACGGGAATTCGACCCCCCGTGCGATCAAGAACGCGGTTGTCGCGGCCGTCACGGCGGTCGAGACAAAGATGAACGAGCACATCGGGGAGCGGCTCGGGAAGGCCGAATCAATGAGGAGAGCGACGAGGGCGGCTTCGTGAAGCGCCCGATCGCTGCAGTCATCTCGACCGGACGCGGGATCCCTGAGCACGTGATGACGAATCACGACTTCGCCGCAATCGGCATCGAGACCTCGCACGAGTGGATCGTCGAGCGCTCGGGAATCATCGAGCGCCACATCGCGAAAGAAGGGGACACGACGTGTTCGATGGCCGCAACCGCCGCCCGCCAGGCGATGGAGCGGGCCGGTGTGCTGCCGGGCCAGCTCGACGCGATAGTATTGAGCACGGCGACGCCTGACCGGCTCCTCCCGGCGACCGCCGTCGACCTCCAGGCCGAGCTCGGAGCCTCGCGAGCGGCGGCGTTCGACATCGGTGCCGCATGCTCCGGCTGGCTCTACGGAATGACAGTCGCTGAGGGGCTCATCGCCACCGGCGTGGCCGAGACGATTCTCGTGGTGGGCTCGGAGAAGATGAGCTCGATTGTCGACTGGAAGGACCGTGCGACATGCGTGCTCTTCGGCGACGGCGCGGGAGCGGTGGTTCTTCAGCGCGCGCGCACGGGCAAGGGCATACTTTCAGCATACATGCGGAGCGATGGCCAGCTCGCCGACCTTCTCTACCGCCCGAGCGGCGGCGCCACGAGCCCGATGAGCGCCGAGGTTCTGGAGGCGCGCAGTCATCTTGTCAAGATGGCCGGACGTGAAGTGTTCAAGCACGCCGTTCGCTCGATGTCCGACGCAGCCGACCGTGCGCTCGACGGCGCGCGGCTGACGGGCGCCGATGTCGACCTCCTGATTCCGCACCAGGCGAACGTCAGGATCATCGAGGCCACGGCAAAGCACTCCGGCATCCCGATGGAGAAGGTTTACGTGAACGTCGATCGCTATGGCAATACGTCGTCGGCGTCGATCCCCATCGCGATAGACGAGGCGGTCGAGAAGGGGATCATCAAGGACGGGTCAACGGTTCTCCTTGTTGCGTTCGGTGCCGGATTCACCTGGGCATCGATGGTCATCAGGTTCTAGCATGAACCTGGTTCTTCTTTTTCCCGGACAGGGGTCCCAGAAACCCGGAATGGGGAAGGACCTGGCCGACGCCTTCCCGGAGGCCCGGAGGGTGTTCGAGGAAGTCGACGATGCCCTGGGCTTCCCGCTCAGCACTTTATGCTTCGAAGGTCCGGCCGACGATCTCACCGCGACCCTCAACGCACAGCCGGCCCTGCTTGCGCACGGTGCCGCTGTCTGGGCGGTGGTCAAGGCGCAGATCGGGACTGCGGTCTGCGCGGCTGCCGGTCACTCTCTCGGGGAGCATACCGCATATCACGCCGCCGGATCGACGTCGCTCGCCGACGCCGCCCGCCTTGTCCGGCGGCGCGGGCAGCTGATGTATGAGACAGGGGTCACGCGGCCGGGCGCAATGGCGGCGATCCTTGGCAAGATGGACGTCTCGGTCGAATCCCTCTGCGAGCAGGCAACCCGGTATTCGGGGCTCGTTGTTCCCGCCAATTACAACACAGCTGAGCAGATAGTCGTGTCAGGCGAGGTTGGAGGCGTGGAGAAGGCAATGGAGCTGGCGAAGGTGCATGGTGCGAAGCGCGCGGTACGGCTTCCCGTAAGCGGGGCATTTCATTCGCCGCTCATGGAGCCCGCAGTCGAGGGCTTCTCGCAAGCCGTTGCCGAGACCGAATTCGGAGAGCCGGCGTTCCCGGTTTTCTCCAACGTGACCGAGCGGCCGAGCGGTTCCGCTGCCGACGCGCGCGATCTCCTGGTCAGGCAGCTGACATCGCCGGTCAGGTGGGCCGGCGAAATCGAGACTATGGCAGCCGCTTTCCCCGACGCTCTTTTTGTCGAGATGGGCCCCGGTAGCGTCCTCACGGGCCTGCTGGGCCGCATAGTTCCCTCGGCGTCCGGCATCTCATGCGGCACGCCCGCAGACGTCGAGAAACTCTACAGCCGGATAGCCGCATGAAGATCGACCTCACTGGAAAGACAGCGATCGTGACCGGGAGCACTCGCGGAATCGGTCGCGCCGTAGCCCAGGCCCTTGCCGACTCCGGCGCGCGGGTGGCCGTCGTCGGCCGCGATCGCGACCGCGCCGCAGCAGTGGCTGACGAGATCGGGAATGGGGCGGCCGGCTATGCCTGCGAGATGTCCGACACTACCCGGGTGGCTGCACTTATCGCCGATGTCGAAAAGGACTTCGGCGGGGTGGACATTCTCGTCAACAACGCCGGCCTCACGCGGGACAACCTCGTGATGCGCCTCAAGGACGAGGATTGGGACGCTGTGCTCGATGCAAACCTCCGGGGAGCTTTTGCCGCCATCAGGGCAGTCTCGCGCGGGATGATGAAGAAGCGCGCTGGGAGGATCATCAATATGGCGAGCGTCGTCGGTCTAACCGGCAACAAGGGGCAAGCCAATTACGCGGCGAGCAAGGCGGGGTTGATAGCCCTCACGAAATCCGTGGCGAAAGAGCTTGGCTCGCGCAATATCCTCGTCAACGCGATAGCGCCCGGCTTTATCGCCACCGAGATGACCGATGCAATGACAGCCGAGGCCAGGGCGGGGCTCACCGGGCTCATCCCGCTGGAGAGGCTTGGGACGGCCGACGACATCGCCGCGATGGTGGTTTTCCTGGCGTCCGACAAGGCGTCGTACATCACCGGGCAAGTCCTCGTCGTAGACGGCGGAATGGTGATGTAGCCGGAGACAAAGCAGGATCGGCTGGGTGGAAACGGCGGGGGGCTTCGCCAGCGATTGGCTGTTGGCAGCATTAGCGATTGGCCATTAGCTGTTCAAGGCAGAGCCAATGCGATGTTTCGAGCCGTTCACAGCTAACTGCTGAGCGCTGAAGCTGCCAACTGCTAACAGCGGGCAACGCCCCCGGCGTCGAGCCGGCAAGGGTCCTCGATCCGCACCCTCAGGTCCTCAGCCACCGGGGGTCGTAACTTTCTGGCATAACATCAGTTAAGTATATTTCACGACCCACTCACAAATCCCGGAGATCTGAAACATGGCCGACAACTCGGAGAAGGTTAAGGACATTATCGAGAAGGAGCTCGGAGTCGAGCGCGAGAAGCTGACCAACGAGGCGAGCTTCATTGAAGATCTCGGTGCGGACAGCCTTGACATCGTCGAGCTGGTGATGGAGTTCGAGAAGGAGTTCAACATCGACATCCCGGACGAGGATGCGGAAAAGCTTCGCACTGTCGGTGACGCACTCGGATATCTGAACAGCAAGATCCCCGCGTAATGAAGCGGAGAGTCGTCGTCACGGGCATGGGTGCCGTGACGCCGGTGGGCAATGATGTGGCGACGATGTGGCGCTCTCTGATCGACGGAAAGTCGGGAGCGGCGCCGATAACCCACTTCGACGCAAGCGGATTCGAGGTGCGGTTTGCCTGCGAGGTAAAGGGTTTCGACGTCTCGCTTTACATGGACAGGAAGGAAGCGAAACGCTCCGACCAGTTCACGCAGTATGCGGTCGCTGCGGCGAGCCAGGCCATGCACGACGCCGGTTTCGGCGATCGCACCGGCTACGACCCCGAGAACACGGGAGTCATCATCGGCAGCGGCATCGGCGGGCTCAAGATCTTCGAGGAGCAGCACGACGTCTACAGGTCGCGCGGCCCGACGAAAATCTCGCCGTTCTTCATACCGATGTTCATCTCCGACATCGCGGCAGGCATCGTCTCGATGCAGTTCAACGCGAAAGGCCCGAATTACGCGACGGTGTCGGCCTGCGCGACGAGCGCGCACGCGATTGGCGATGCGTTCCGCACGATCCAGTATGGGGACGCCGACGTCATGATAACCGGGGGGTCCGAGGCGACTGTGACCCCGATGGCGGTCGGCGGCTTCGCGAACATGAAGGCCCTCTCGGAGAGAAACGACTCGCCGGAGACCGCTTCCCGTCCGTTCGACGCGACCCGCGATGGTTTCGTGATGGGAGAGGGAGGCGCGGTGATGGTTCTCGAGGAGCTCGAGCACGCGCGCAAACGCGGGGCCCGCATCTACTCGGAGATAGTCGGTTACGGCGCAACCGGTGACGCGTATCATCTCACCGCTCCGGCGCCGAACGGCGAGGGCGCCCAGCGGGCGATGAAGCGCGCGCTGAAGGATGCCAGCCTATCGCCGGAAGACATCCAGTACATCAACGCGCACGGAACGTCGACACCGGCGAACGATGTCAACGAGACTGCCGCGATCAAGGCGGTGTTCGGCGAGCACGCATACAAGCTGAATGTCAGCTCGACGAAGTCTGCGACCGGGCATATGCTCGGCGCGGCCGGCGCGGTCGAGCTCGTGATCGGTACGCTGGCGATTAACGAGTCGCTCATCCCGCCGACCATCAATTACCAGACGCCTGATCCGGAATGTGATCTCGACTATACGCCGAACAAGCCGCTCGAGCGCAAGGTGGACGTAGTCATCAGCAACAGTTTCGGGTTCGGCGGGCACAACACCACGCTCGCCATCAGACGCTTCGCGGACTGAGCCGGATGCTACCGGCGGTGACGCTGGGCAGGGCCACGCTCTCTTCAGGCGGGCACGCATGATCCGTACTGGCATCGGTTACGACTCGCACCGTTTCGCCGCCGGCGGCAACATGATCCTCGGCGGAGTGAAAGTCGCGAGCGGAATTCACCTGGTCGGCCACTCCGACGGAGATGCCGTCGCCCACGCTGTGACTGATGCCCTGCTGGGCGCCGCCAGCGCGGGGGACATCGGCGCGATATTCCCTAACACCGATCCCGCGAACAAGGGTCGCGATTCGATCGAGATGCTCGAGCACGCCTTGATCCTCATAAACGAGCTCGGCTTCGGCGTGGTGAACATCGACGTGACTGTCATCACGGAGCACCCGACGATCCGTCCCCATGTCCAGGCAATCAGAGAGTCGCTGGCGGCCGCGATCGGGGCGGAGGTTGGCGCCGTGAGCGTGAAGGGAAAGTCAAACGAGGGCATGGGCTGGATCGGCAGTGGCGAAGGGCTCGCGTGCATTGCAGTGGCCGCGCTCGGCTTGATACCGGATGAACCGGAGGGGTGAGCGTCGATGCCATACTCGACTGGCTGGGCGAGCTGTCGATTGGTACGCTCTACATCGCTATTGGATTTATTTCCGCCCTCGAGAACGTCTTTCCGCCGTTCCCTTCAGACGTAGTCGTCGCGTTCGGAAGTTTTCTTGCCGCGAGGGGCGAGGCTTCCCCGTACAACACCTTCGCAGTCGCGTGGGCCGGCAATGTCGCCGGAGCATTCCTGATGTACTACGTGGGACGCAGGTACGGATCGAGTTCTTTCATGACACGCCTCGAGCGGTGGGCCGGCGCAGGCGCCGAACAGAAGCTGCTGAAGCTCTACGGCCGCTATGGCCTGCCGGCGCTTTTCATCAGCAGGTTCATTCCGGCCGTGCGCGCGATAGTTCCGCCATTCGCCGGCGCAATGAAGCTGCCACCGGTGCCGGTCGCACTTGCAATTTCCAGCGCTTCCGCAATCTGGTTCGCCCTGATCACGTTCCTTGCATTCAGGGCCGGCTCGAACTGGGATGTCCTTTACGCCACAATGGTGAGGTCCGGCAAGATCATCGGGTTCTCCGCGTCAGGCATCGCTGTGCTGGTGCTCGCGATCGCCTGGGTCCGCTACAAGCGACGCCGGACCCAGTAAGGTGAAGCCCGGAGCGGTTCCAGACGATATTTCGCGACCGTTCATGCTCGAGCGCTTCAGTGATCACCTCGAGGTCGAAAAAGGAGCGTCACCCCGCACGACCGAAGCCTACATGCGGGACATCTCGCGCTTTGCGACGTTCTGCATAACGAAGGGCGCAAAGACACCCGCTGCGGCCAGCGCGCGAATTCTCCGCGACTACGTGTACCACCTCAAGGATCTGGGCCTTTCCCCGTCATCGATACGCCGGAATGTCTCGGCAGTCCGAAGCTATTTCCGCTTCATGCTCGGCGAGGGTGAGCTGGTGCGGGATCCCAGCGAACGCCTCGAGGCGCCGAAACGCTGGCGCACTTTACCCGAGGTGCTGACCGTCGAGGAAGCGGGAAAGCTTCTGGCTGCGCCATCTCTCGATGAACCGCTCGCTTTCAGGGACCGGGCGATGCTGGAGATTGCATACGGCGCCGGACTTCGCGTTTCAGAATGGATAACAATGTCTGTACGCGACGTATTGATGGACGACCATCTCGTGCGTGTCTTCGGAAAGGGATCGAAGGAGCGCCTCGTGCCAATCGGGCGCAAGGCGATTGGAGCTGTGGCGATTTATCTGCGGGAGCTGAGACCGAAGCTGGAGAAGGGACAGGGGAAGGGAATTCTCTTTCTCAATGCGCGCGGGCAGCCGCTGTCGCGGATGGGCGCATGGAAGATCCTGCGAAAGTATGTGGACATCGCGGGCATCGACAAGCCGGTGTCGCCACACACGCTGCGGCATTCATTCGCTACCCATCTGCTCGAAGGCGGCGCGGACCTTCGTGCAGTGCAGGAGATGCTCGGCCATTCAGACATCTCGACAACGCAGGTCTATACTCACGTGGACCGCGAGTTCCTCAGGTCCGTCCATCGACAGTATCATCCCCGCGCATGATTCTCGTCATCGACAATTACGACTCTTTCACCTACAATCTTGTCCAGTACCTGGGAGAGGTTGGTGCGGATCCAGTGGTTCGCCGGAATGACCAGATCACCGTTGACGCAATCGAAGATCTCGCGCCGACCGCGATGGTCATCTCACCCGGACCCGGGTCTCCGGCCGACGCTGGTATCAGTCTGGAGGTGGTCAGGCGGCTCGGGTCATCGGTTCCGCTTCTGGGAGTCTGCCTCGGGCACCAGGCCATCGCCGAGGCATACGGGGGACGGGTTGTAAGGGCCGGCGAGCTCATGCACGGCAAGACTTCAATGGTGAAACATGACGGCAGCGGCCTTTTCGAGGGAATCGAGTCACCGACTGAAGTGATGCGATATCATTCTCTGACGGTGGAGCCGGGGTCACTGCCTGACGATCTGCGCGTTACCGCGTGGGCAGTCGACGACGATGCCGAGATACACGCGGTCAGACATGTTCGTCATCGTGTCTGGGGAGTTCAGTTTCACCCTGAATCGATAATGACACCGAGCGGCAGGCAGATCCTCGCAAACTTTCTTCGTCTCGCACAATGAGCAACCGAAACAAATCGCCTTTCCGCTGCGGGACGCCTGGCATCCGGTGTATGATCGCGACCGCCGGGTTGCTTGTGGCCTCTGCAATCCCGGCGGTGGCGCAGGTGGAGACATATCCTCCCCTCGACACTGGTTACGTGATTTACGACCAGGGCCCCATCAACCTCGCGTTCGGAGTGGGACTTCGCATTCCGTCCTACAACCGGGTCGACGGCCTCGCCATCGGGTGGGGGCCGGACATCAAGCTGGCAGGAAACCGGATCAGGCTCGCGCCAAGCGTCACCTATCGTTCGCACCTCGGCGCGATAGACCCGTCGATAACGGGGACTATCGAAGCAGGCCCGCAGACGGAGGTCAGAATTGCGGCCGGCCGCTCAACGTTCTCGAACGATACGTGGATCAAGTCTGATCTCATGAACTCGCTTTCGGCGCTTGCTGTCGGCTCTGACGCACGGAATTACTTCCGGGCCGACAGGGGCGAGCTGGAGATCTTCCACCGTATCGTGAGCCCTGCCACCACGGTGACTCCATCGATCGGCATGCTCCACGAGTTTGCCTGGTCGACCGGGAGGGCTGAGCCCCATACCTCCGCTCCCTGGAGCGTTTTCGGAGCAAAGGATGACCTGAAGATGCGGCGCATCAATCCTGCCGTAATCCGAGGGCACACAACATCGGGTCTCGCCGGCCTGCGCATGGACTACGAGCTCCAGGATACGAAGGCCGGCGCTGCCGCCCGAGTCGAGCATGCATTCGACGCTCCTCCTGCCTCCGGATCAGAGAGTGAAGGGTTTACGCAGTACACCGTTGACGCGCGGGCGAAATTCCCGACGTTCGGATTTCAGACCTTCGCCTTCAGGGGCCACGCTGTTTTCACCGGGGGCGACGCGCCCCCGCAGCGGTACGCGTACCTCGGCGGCTCGAGCACGCTGTCGACGGTGGATCTCCTCGCCCTTGGCGGCGATCGCCTCCTGTTCGTCGAGGGTGAGTATCACTATCCGCTCACCGCTCCTCTCCTCCCCTTTGTCGGCGCTCCAGCCCTGTCACTGCGATACGCGGCGGGCTCAGCCGGGGTCGGTGACCTGCCCGAATTCATCCAGAACATCGGATTCGGCCTGAGCCTCAAGGTCATCAAGTTCGAGTTCCATATCGATCCTAGCTACCGGGAGACGGCGTTCAGGGACAAGTCGGCGTTTTCGGTGAGCCTGGCACTTCCGTTCTGATAGCGGTAAGTCCAATGCGGGCATATATTTAAAGGCGTGACTTTTGCAGCGGAGCACGCGAAAATGATGGGCCGATGAGCACGCTCGTGGTTATTCCGGCGCGACTCGCGGCGGTCCGACTCCCTGAAAAACCGCTGAGGCTGCTGGCCGGCGTCCCGCTCATCGCCCGCGTGTGGCAGCGAATCTCCGACATGCAGATAGCGGACAGATGCGTCGTCGCGACGGAAGACCAATCTGTCGCCGATGTGGCCCGATCTGCTGGTGCCGAATGCATTATGACGGGATCCTGGCACAGCTCAGGGACCGAGCGTGTCGCCGAAGTCGCCAGGATGCCGGAGTTCCGGAGCTTCACCACGATCGTGAACGTCCAGGGTGACGAGCCGTTCATCGGCGCTCAGGCGGTAAGGGGCGCCGCGGCCATTGTCGAAACAGGCAGGTTTCCCCTCGGAACATCGGCTTCGCCGGCCAGCTGGGAGACAGGGTCGAACCCCAACATAGTGAAAGTCGTTCTGGGCGACGATGGACGCGCGCTCTACTTCTCGAGAGCGGGAGTCCCGTACGTCCGTGACCGCGATGCGATCGCGTCGGTGGGGATCAGGATGCTTCAGCACATCGGCGTCTATGCATATTCCCGGGACGCGCTTGAACAGTGGGTGGCGCTTCCGCCCCACCCGCTCGAACACGCTGAAAAGCTCGAGCAGCTCCGCCCGCTCGCCGCAGGCATTCCGATTGGCGTGGCGATCTCCGACGAAGCGCCGGCTGCCGGAATAGACACCGAAGACGACCTCGCCGCCGCTAATGAGCGGTGGCATGAATTCACCGCGGGACGGTAAACAATGCAGCCACAGTCAAGACAGCAGACGCGCTACATCTTCGTGACGGGCGGAGTAGTTTCGTCGCTCGGCAAGGGAATAGCGGCAGCGTCCATCGGGCGCCTCCTCGTCGAGCGCGGAATGCGCGTGACGATAATGAAGTTCGATCCGTACCTGAATGTCGATCCTGGCACGATGTCGCCGTTCCAGCACGGCGAGGTGTTCGTCACGGACGATGGGGCGGAGACCGACCTCGATCTCGGTCACTACGAGCGGTTCATCGACCGCTCGCTCGCCCAGGCGAACAACGTCACGACAGGCCGCATCTACCTCAATGTCATAACGAAAGAGCGACGGGGAGAATACCTCGGCTCAACGGTGCAGGTGATTCCCCATGTCACCGATGAGATAAAATCGGCGATGAAGCGGCTGGGTCCGGAGAGCGATGTCGTGATCGTCGAGATCGGGGGAACTGTGGGCGACATCGAGTCGCTTCCGTTCCTCGAGGCCATTAGACAGTTCCGCCATGAGATCGGAAGGGAGAACGCGATCTTCATTCACCTCACGCTCGTTCCGTTCATCGCTGCTGCCGGTGAAGTGAAGACAAAACCGACGCAGCATTCGGTGCGCGAGCTGATGGAGATAGGAATCCAGCCTGACATCCTGATCTGCCGCAGCGAGCGCGCCCTGTCGGAAGAAGTGAAGCGGAAGATCGCGCTGTTCTGCAACGTTGACTTCGGCGCGGTAGTGGAGAGCCGGGACGTGCCAACGATCTATCAGATCCCTCTCACGTTCCACGAGCAGGGGCTGGACGAGCGTGTCATGCACCGGCTGGGCCTGCTGGGGAGAAAAGCGCCTGACCTGAGCGCGTGGCGCGCAATGGTCGAGCGGGTAATCTCGCCTTCAGGCAGGGTAAGGATCGCCGTGATCGGCAAGTACACGGAGCTCGTCGATTCATACAAGAGCGTCCAGGAAGCGCTGATCCACGGGGGAATCGCGAACGACACCGGCGTGGACATCTCGTGGCTCGCCAGCGACCTGTTCACCGGCCGCGAAAAAACCCGGGAGCTTCTCGCCGACTTCCACGGAGTCCTGGTTCCGGGAGGGTTCGGGGTCAGGGGCGTCGAAGGAATGCTCGAGGCGATTCGATATGCCCGCGAGTCGGGGCTTCCGTTCTTCGGCATCTGCCTTGGAATGCAGAGCGCGATAATCGAGTTTGCGCGCAATGTGATCGGCCTCGACGACAGCCACTCGAGCGAGTTCGCTCCCGAATGCGGGAATCCGGTGATCTCACTGATGGAATCCCAGCAGCATCTCACCGACATGGGTGGCACGATGCGACTTGGCGCGTACCCGTGCAAGCTGGGCGCCGGCACGCGCGCGGCCGAGATATATGGTACCCCGCAGGTGAGCGAGCGCCATCGCCACCGCTACGAGGTTTCCAACTCCTACCGCGATTCATTCGTCGAGCACGGACTCACGTTGAGCGGCCTGTCCCCGGACGGTTCGCTCGTGGAGATCGTCGAGCTCCAGACGCATCCGTGGTTCATCGGCTGTCAATTCCATCCTGAGCTGCAGTCGCGGCCGACGCGCCCGCATCCGCTTTTCGCCAGCTTCATCGGCGCGGCAGTAGAGGCAAATAAGCAGCGCGCTGCCAGGAAGAGACCCGAAGTGGTGCCGGCGGAGTAGGGTGGAGCCGCTTTTCCCGGAGGACCGCTTCTTCGTCATCGCCGGCCCCTGCGTCGTCGAGGACGATGCGCTCAACCTCACGATTGCCAGAGAGCTCTCGCGAATCGCCGGCGGCATTCCGGGCGGCCTGATATTCAAGGCGAGCTTCGACAAGGCGAACAGGTCGAATCGCGGGGCTGCACGCGGGCCCGGGCTCGACCAGGGCCTCGCCGCCCTTCGCAGAGTGAAGGCAGAGACAGGCCTGCGCGTGATCACCGACGTTCATCTCCCGGAACATTGCGCTGAAGCGGCCGTTGTCGCCGATGCCCTGCAGATACCGGCATTCCTGTGTCGACAGACGGATCTCCTTGAAGCGGCAGGCGCCACGGGGAAAGCGGTGAACGTGAAGAAAGGCCAGTGGCTGCACCCCGAAGGGATGAGAGGCGCAGTCGAAAAGGTGAGAGGGGAGGTGTCCGGGACTGAAATCGCCGTGACGGAGCGGGGAACCTTCTTCGGGTACGGTGACCTTGTCGTCGACATGAGAAGCTTCAAGCGAATGAAAGCCGTCACCTCGTGTCCAGTGATCTTCGACGCTACGCACAGTGTGCAGAAACCCGGACTCGGCGAAGGCGGGGCAAGCGGGGGCGCGCGCGAATTCATCGAGCCGCTGGCGCTCGCCGCGGTTGCCGCCGGCGCCAACGGCGTTTTTATCGAGACCCACCCCGATCCCGACAACGCTCCAAGCGACGGCCCGAACATGCTGCCGCTGTCCGAGATCGAGTCGCTCCTCACGCGCCTCGTAACCGTGTGGGAGACGGTACGGAGATGACGTCAGGAAAAATCATCGAGATGGGCCGCCGGGTGATCCGCATGGAGCGCGAGGCGCTCGCTGAGAGCGAAGGCCGCCTCGGTGAATCGTTCGCGAGGGCAGTCGAGCTTCTAGCGAGGTGCACGGGCCGTGCGATCGTTTCCGGTGTTGGAAAATCGGGGTTGATCGGGCGGAAGATCGCTGCAACGCTCACATCCACCGGCACGCCCGCTACGTTCCTCCATCCGTCGGAAAGCCTTCATGGTGATCTCGGAATAGTCGGCTCATCCGACGTGGCTATCCTCATTTCCAAGAGCGGAGAGTCGAGCGAGCTGGTCGCTCTGCTGGAGCACCTCAAGCGGCTCGGAGTCGGCACAATCGCGATCACGGGAAACAGCGACTCGACCCTCGCCCGTCACACCGATGTTTCGCTCGATGCCTGGGTGCGCGAGGAAGCATGCGTCCTCGACCTCGCCCCCACCACGAGCACGACGGTAGCCTTGGCGATCGGGGATGCGCTAGCCGTTTCACTGCTGGAGGAGAAGGGTTTCAAGGCCGGGGACTTTGCGAGGCTGCATCCGGGCGGAGCCCTCGGGAGGAAACTCCTGACGCAGGTTCGCGACGTCATGGTCACCGGCCGCCTGATCCCCGTCCTCGCCCCCGGCGCGACAATGCGGGAAGCTGTCGTCCAGCTGGCCGAGCGGCGCGGGATCGCCGTCGTCCGCAGCGACGATGGCACTGTGGCCGGTGTCGTGACGTCTGGAGACCTTACGCGCCTCATGGAGCGCGAGGACAACGTTATGCCGGTCCCCGTCGAGCAGGTAATGACCAGGACGCCCCACATCGCCCATGAGGATGAGCTGGGCAGTGCGGTAGTTTACCGGATGGAGCAGAACGGAATTATTTCCATGCCGGTGGTCGATGCCGCTGAAAAGCTCTCTGGCGTCATCCATCTTCACGACCTCATGCGGGCTGGGGTCGTATGACACGGCTGCTCTCCATTGTCGCGATGGCGATTTCGCTCGCGGCAGCTTCGGCGTGCGACGACAGCCGGGCTACCCCGGTGGTGGCGCTTGCCTCGATCGCCGACTCCGCCGATCAGGTGATGTTCGGCACGAAATTCCACCTCACCGACCACGGGCTTTCCCGCGCCGAGCTGCTGGCCGATACGGCGTATTTCTTCGACTACAATACGCGAGTGGAACTACGCTCCGTGGAAGCCACGTTCTATACGACCTCCGGTGCGCGGGACGCTTATCTCACGTCGGACAGGGGGACTTACCAGAGCCGCCAGGGTATCATGATCGCGCGAGGGAATGTAGTCGTGATCACCGAAGAAGGACGCCGCATGGAAACGCCCGAGCTCAAATTCGATCAGGCCATGAACGAGGTGGCGAGCGACAGCGCGTTCGTGCTGACGGAGCCAGGGCGTCGGCTCGAAGGAATCGGGTTCAGGTCGGATCCCAACATGCAGAACGTCCAGATCCTCCGCACGAGAAGTGGCACCACCGGCACCGTGACCCTGCCCGGCCAGTGAGATTCTGGATAGCGGGCATCGTATCGATCGCGGCCGGCGCCGCTGTCGCATCGGCACAGGCGCCGGCTCGGCAGTGCCTGCTGCAGTACGAGTCTTCGTCCGCGACCTCGAACACGCGCACAAACGCGGTGCGGCTGGCCAGTGGCGCCTACAACTTTTTCCAGGGCGGCGGAGTCACATATCACTGCGAGGGTCAGGACAACACGCTGATCGCGGACAGCGCCGAGTACTACGGGGAGCAGCGCCTGCTCTACCTGATCGGTAACGTCTCCTACACTGAACCGCGCGCGCGGGTGACTTCGAACCGGATGACTTACTACCAGCTCGAGGACCGGCTGCGCGCTGAGGGAAACGTGAACGTCAGAACCGGCACCGGCACGACGGTCCGCGGACCGGTGATCGATTATTACCGGGAGACTACGGCAAGGCCTCTTGCCCGCACGATAGCAACCGGCCGCCCCACCATGGCCGTCGCCCAGCGTCAGGCATCCGGAGCCCCTGCCGACCCCGTTGATATTGTTGCCAACACCCTTGTCGCCGAAGGCGACAACCTCGTGTACGCATCGGGAAACGTGGAGGTGACCCGGCCAGACCTTATTGCCCGAAGCGACTCGGCGTTTCTCGACGGGCAGCGCGAGTTTGCCAGGTTGATGAGGTCTCCGTCGGTCGAGAGCAGGCAGGGGCGGCGTTTTACGCTGCGGGGCGGCACAATCGACCTGTTCTCGCGCAACCGGCTGCTCGAGAGAGTGCTCGCGACACCCTCGGGACACGTTCTCAGCGAAGATCTCGAACTCCTCGCCGACTCGGTGGACCTTCGCGTCAGCAGCAACGAGCTTCAGCGGGTGATGGCCTGGGGTCGAACCTCGCGGGCAAGGGCGCTTTCACCCGAGCGGCATATCATCGCCGACTCGATCGACGCCCATATGCCCGGCCAGCGGCTCCGCGAAGTGAGGGCGATCGGCGATGCATACGCCAACAGCGACCCGGACACGACGCGGTTCATCTCGAGCGAGCGCGACTGGATGAGGGGCGAGGTGGTGATCGCGGAGTTCGACAGCATTCCGGCGGCTGATACGACGACGCGCCCGAAGCCGAAAAGAATCGTTGCAACCGGTTCAGCGAGCTCATTCTACCAGCTCGCCGGCAGCGGCCCCACGAGGACGCTTCCGAACATCAATTATGTGCGGGGGAGTGAGATAACAATTCTGTTCGAGGATCGGATTGTTTCGAGTGTCGACGTTGTGGGCCAGGCGTCGGGAGTGTACCTGGAGCCGTCACCTGAAGCCGCCGCGCCTATCGCGCAGCAGCCTGCCGCAATGCCACCCCGGGCGGGCTCACAACCCCGGGCGACCGGCGGGCCGAGGCGCTGACGCGTGATCTCACAGGATTTCCCTCCCCGAATCCGCGAGATAATCCGCGACCTTTCCGGCGACGAGAGGTCGATGTCGATCGCACTCGCCGCAATCATCCGCGAAGCCGACGACAACGGCTCGGCGACCTTCCACGAGGTGGCAATCCGCTACCGCGATGAGTTCCTGCGCGCTCTTCGCGTGGACGGCAAGGACGCTGAGCGCGAGGCAGGCCGCCTTGGCCTTGATGAAGTCGAGTCGTACCTGGCGGCATCGATCCTCCCTCGTCTCGCCGGCGACGGCGCAATCAGGCCCATCGACGAGAACATGAATCCGGCGGACGTCAGAATTCAGCTTACAGAGTCACTCTGGGCCGACATCGCCCCGAATCGGGAACCGATCGCGGAGGTCTTCCGGCACACCAGAGAGTTTGCCTCGATGGAGACACCCCCGGCACCCCCGGCACGCCCGGCACTCGCCGGCGGGAGCATCCTGGAGGCAAAAGGACTTGTAAAGTCCTACCGGCGCAGGGCGGTCGTGAATGACGTAGACCTGCGGCTCCAGCAAGGTGAGATCGTTGGCCTTCTGGGGCCGAACGGGGCAGGGAAGACCACGACGTTCTACATGATCGTGGGGCTCATCGAGCCGCAGGAAGGGCGGATCCTGCTCGACGGAAAGGACATCTCGGCCATGCCGATGTACAAGCGGGCGCGCCTTGGAATCGGATACCTGTCCCAGGAGCCGTCGGTCTTCAGGAAGCTGTCGGTAGAGGACAACATCATGGCGATTCTCGAGACCCTGCCCATCTCGGGTCAGGAGCGTCACCGGCGACTGGAAAAGCTCCTCGATGAGCTCAATATCAAGCGACTCAGGAAGAACAAGGCATATTCACTGTCAGGAGGCGAGCGAAGACGCCTCGAGATCACGCGCGCCCTCGTTACTGACCCGAAATTCATGATGCTCGATGAGCCTTTCGCGGGCGTCGACCCCATCGCTGTTCACGATATCCAGACAATCGTCGCCGGGCTCCGCCACCGGGGCATCGGAGTGCTCATTTCTGACCACAATGTCGAGCAGACCCTCGACATCGTCGATCGCGCGTACATAATGTTCGATGGTCAGGTCAAAGTTTCTGGCACTGTTCGTGATTTAGTCTTCGACGACACGGTGGCCGATATCTACCTCGGCCCCACTCTCACGGCGCGTCTGCGCCAGAGATTCTCACACGTGCAGGCAGCAGGAGCGGCGTCGTGAAGCCAGGAATGAGTCAATCAACGCAGCTGCGGCAGGAGCTGAAGATCAACCCGCGCCTCTACCAGGCGATGGATCTTCTCTACATGCCGTTGCTCGATCTCCAGCAGCACCTCAAGCAGGAGCTGCTGAATAATCCGTTTCTCGACCTCGTCGAGGCGGAAGAAGAGGACGAAGAGGGAGAAACCGAGGCCGAAGCGGTAGCCGAGACCCCGGAGGAGAAAGAAAGGGGGGAGGAGATCGACTGGGAGGAAATTCTCCTCGACGGCTTCGACACCGCAGGCGGCCGCCGCGAAGAGCACGAGGAGCGGGAGTATTACGAGCCGGTGACCGTCGCGACGCGCGACCTGAGCGATCACCTGGGCGACCAGGTGAACCTTCTCGAGCTCAACCCCCGTGAAATGCTTCTCGCCGAGGAGTTCCTCGGCAACATCAATGACGACGGATATCTGGCGACCCCCGTCAACGAGATTGTCGATTCTGTCAACGAAATGATCACCACAGCGGCGGAGACGGAGGATCGCGATCTTGCCGACCTCCCCCTCTATACCGTGGAAGAAGGCGAGGCAATGCTGGCGACCGTCCAGGACCTCGATCCGCCGGGAGTCGCCGCCAGGGACCTCCGCGAGTGCCTGATGCTGCAGCTTACCGAAGCGGGGCTCGAGCAGTCGGTGCCGTTCCGCCTTGTGCGCGACTGTTTCGAGGAGCTGATCGCTCATCGCTGGAGCGAGATATCCAAGCGATTCGGGATAAGCGCCGCCGACGTGCAGAAAGCCGCCGACGAGATTGCGAAGCTCGACCCGAAGCCGGGGCTGCAGTTCCGGTCCGGCGACGAGAACTACATCATACCCGACCTTATCGTCGACAAGATCGACGACCATTACCATGTCTTCCTCAACGACGCGAACCTGCCGCGCCTGCGATTGAGCAAGGCGTACCAGGAGATCGCGCGCGACAAGAAGAAGTTCGAGGGCGAGAACAAGGAGTTCATCTCCAACAAGCTCAACTCCGCCAACTGGATGATCCAGGCGATCGAGCAGAGGCGCCAGTCGATGCTCAAGGTGATGAACTACATCGTCGACAGACAGCGCGAGTTTTTCGAGAAGGGTGTCCAGTTCCTCAAGCCGCTGACCCTGAGAGAGGTCGCGGAAGTGATCAACATGCACGAGTCGACGGTGAGCCGGGTGACGAACGAGAAGTTCGTCCAGACCCCGCGCGGTGTGCTCCCGCTCAAGTTCTTTTTCTCGTCAGGACTTGCAACGGCCGAGGGCGATGACGTGTCGGCGCGTGGAATCAAGGCGCAGCTGCAGAAGCTCGTACAGGACGAGGACCCGAAACATCCGCTGACTGACCAGGCGATCGTCAACATCCTTCGCGAAAGCGGGGTGCAGATCGCGCGGCGGACGGTGGCGAAATACCGCGACCAGCTCGGCGTTCTCTCCGCGAGGATGCGCAAGCGGATATGACGCTGGTCAGCGTCCTTGTTCCCGCAAAGGACGAGGCCGAAAACCTCCCATTGTTCATAGAGCAGGCTGCAGCGGCATTCGCCGGCAGCGAGCTGACTTATGAGGTGGTTGTCATCGACGACGGATCAGTCGACGGCACCTGGACCGTCCTCGAGAACCTAGTCGCGTCTTATCCGTTTCTCCGCGCTGTGCGTCATCGAAGCTGCAGGGGCATCGCTGAATCGCTGCGAAGCGGTTACCTGAATTCGCGCGGCTCGATACTCGTGTTCTATCCGGCTGACCTCCAGTACAGGCCCGAGGACATCCCGCGCCTCGTTGCGCCGATCGTCGCCGGCGAGAGTGACATGGTGACCGGCTTCAAGCAGGGCGAATACGACAAGGCATTCGTGTCTGGAGTTTACAACCAGCTGAGCAGGTCGCTGTTCAGGGTCCCGGTGCGCGACCTCAACTCGGTGAAGGCATACCGGCGCGAAGTCATGGAGTTGATACCTGCCCGTCCCGACTGGCATCGGTACATGATCGTCGTGGCGGCCGCGCAGGGATTCACGGTCTCGGAGATTCCCGTGAGGCTTTATCCGCGCCATGCGGGCGTCTCGAAGTTCGGGATCGGCCGCATCCCGGTCGGCGTGATGGACATGGTCGCTGTCTGGTTTGAGCTTCGCTTCGCCAAGAAGCCGCTGCTGCTTTTCGGAATGATCGGCGCAGCGCTCTTCAGCCTGGGAGTCATCGCCGGTATCACCGCGCTCGTCTGGCTGGCCGTGACCGGCACCGGTCTCAGGGCAGTATGGACCCTCATCCAGACCTGCCTGATAGTCGGCAGCGTTTTTTTCTCCACGGGATTCATCGGCGAGCTTGTCGCGGCCCAGCGCGCCGAGACGCGCGAGCTGCGGGCGCGTATCGAAGAGCTGGCGCACGGAAGGGATACGCTTCTCGAGCGTTGAGCGCGTTGAAAGTCCTCTTTCTCACGCACTCGTTTCCGAGGTTCCAGGGCGACGCGCCGGGCTCGTTCCTGCTGCGCCTTGCTGTCGCGCTTCGCGCAGAGGATGTGAACGTTCACGTCCTGGCGCCGGCCGCACCCGGTTATACAGCGCAGGACGTGATCGAGGGAATAAGGGTCGAGCGCTTCAGGTATGCGCCGCGGCGGCACGAGACCCTCGCCTACACAGGCAACATGGCGCAGGACGTGTCGAAGTCGTGGATTGCCCGCGCCGCCCTCGCGGGATACATGGGCGCCGGTCTGGCGCGCACGCTCGCGGCGCGTCGCGCGTCGGCCTCCGACCTGATTCACGCGCACTGGTGGTTTCCAGGCGGAGTAACCGGGCATCTCGCGTCGAAGATCTCGCGCAAGCCGCTCGTCACGACGCTTCACGGAACCGACGTGCGTATGGCGAAGGCAATTCCGTCGAGCAGGCCGTTCTTCCGCGGAGTAATGAGAAGCTCGGCGAGAGTCACGACTGTTTCGAGCTGGCTTGCTTCACAGGTCGAAGAGCTGATGCCGGGTCTGGGCGCCATTGTTGCCCCGATGCCTGTCGCGACTGAGAGATTCACCCCGCGCGGCCGTGCGCGGGAGACCGCGCGGTTTCTTTTTGCAGGCCGGCTCAACAAGCAGAAGGGGCTCGATCACCTGTTGAAGGCGCTGGCGACTATGACCCGCCCGGCGATGCTCGACGTGGTGGGCGACGGTGCCGATGCGAAGTCGTTGCGGCTTCTGGCATCACAGCTCGGTGTCAGTGATCGCGTCGTGTGGCACGGGCAACTCGGCCAGGATGGACTCCGCGGGATGTACCAGGCCGCTACGGCTGTCATCGTGCCCTCAGTTGATGAAGGACTCGGCCTTGTCGCTGCCGAGGCGCTTCTTTGTGAGACACCTGTCGTGGCCTTCAGGTCGGGGGGACTTACCGACATCATCAAGGAAGGAACGACAGGCATTCTCGTCACGCCCGGCGTGACAGCGGAGCTTGCCCGCGCCCTGGATTCAGTTCTCGAATCACCGGAGCACGCCGGAAATCTTGGGAGGGCAGGGCGCCCGTTCGCTCTGTCAGCGTTTTCCCCCGAGTCCGCGGCTCGCCGGTACGCGGACATATATCGCGCAGTGATGAGTGCCCGTGCGGTGTAGACTCTTCACGGTTGCGCAGCCGTCCTCGGCACGGCGACTGGCGCGATGTCGTCGTACATGGCAGTTTACGCGGCGTCCTACATCATCTGGTTTTCTCGCGCTTGCACCCGGCGGTGCAGTGGTGCGCGAAGGCGCGATGATCGCTGGAATGCTGCGCCTGGGACTTTCCAGCCAGGCCGATGCTCTCGTGGTTGCAATCGCGTCGCGTCTCTGGCTTACAGCGACCGAGCTTGCTCCAGGACTCATTTATCTCGCGCTCTCCAGACGCGCAGCCCCAATCAGGTGATGAGCGGAATGGAAGAGACCGAGCAGAAAGAGGATACGGCAGCACACCACGAGATCGCCGGCGCCGCACCGCAGGCAGTCCCTGTTCCTGAGGGTCCGCCCCGGGTCACACGCGAAGACATCATGACCGCCGGTCCCGCGCGGCAGGGTTTGTGGGCCGCGCTTTTCTACGCAGCGTGGACGATGGCGCTCGGGTACCCGGCCATCGCGGGGAAATTCCTCGCTGGACCGTACAGCGACCAGTTCATCGCGGGCTACGCATTCCGCGAGTTCGGCGCGAGCATGCTCCGCGCAACAGGCGCCTTCCCGTTGTGGAACCCGTATCTGTTCGGAGGGATGCCGTTCGTGGCGGCAATGCATGGCGACATCTTCTACCCGACGTTCCTGATGCGGCTGGTGATGCCAACGGACGTTGCGATGACCTGGGGATTCATTCTTCACCTGTTCCTCGCGGGATTCTTCACTTTCAGGTTTCTGAGGGCGAGCGGATTCGGATTTCACGGGTCGCTGATCGGAGGGGCCGCCTACATGATGAGCGGGCAGCTTGCCTCGCTCGTGTCCCCAGGCCACGATGGAAAACTTTCCGTCAGTGCGCTGTTTCCCCTCGCGCTCTGGATGCTCACGCTAGGCATCAGGGGAGGGAAGCGCTGGAGCTGGGGAGTGCTCGCTCTCACGGTTGGGCTCGCTGTGCTGAGCCCACACCCGCAGCTCCTTCAGTACATGCTGCTGGCCAGCGCGGCGTTCACGATCCATCTCGCCGTATCGGTGGTTCGCGCCGGAGCAGTGACGGCGGGGAAGGCCGTGGCTCGCATGGCGATGGCGCTCGGATCTGTCGCGCTCGGACTCGCCGTGGGCGCTATCCAGTATCTGCCTGTCCGAGAATACGTCGCGTGGTCACCACGGGCGGAGGGGATCGCCGACTACGCCACGGCAACTTCGTACGGGTGGCCGGCGAAAGAGGTTTTCGATGCCTACCTGCCCCAGTTCAGCGGGATGATCGAGGGCTACTGGGGGGCGAACGCGATACATCTCCACAGCGACTATCTTGGCGCAATAGTGCTGCTCCTGGCCGGCGCGGCATTCGGCGGCTTGAGGAAGGATCCCCGGCGCGGCTTCGTTCTCTTCTGGACCGTGACACTTGTCGTCGCGCTGCTTTGGGCGCTCGGGGGGGATACTCCTTTCTACAGGATCCCATATGCGATAGTGCCGGGCACGAAGTTCTTCCGTGCGCCGGCAACCGTTTTCTTCGTTGGCGCTGCAGCCGTTTCAGTGCTCGCTGCGACCGGCGCCGAAAGGGTGCTTCGACGGGAGCTGAGCCTGAAGTACCTGATGGGATGGCTCGCCTTCGCGCTCTCGATCGGGATCCTCGCAGTCAGCGGCGTGCTGAACGACATCGCGCAGGCTCTCGCGGCAGACGACATGGTCGACTACGTGATCGCCAACGAGGCCGCGGTGACCCTCGGGGCGTGGCGGTCGGTTGCCTTCGTGTTCTTCGCGGCCATCGTCATCCTCGTATACCGAAAAGGAAAAATCCCGATCGCCGCAACGGGCCTGTCGCTGGCTTTCCTTGTCGCGGCCGACGGCTGGACGATAATGAAGCAATACTGGACATTCTCGGAGCCGGCGTCGGTCGTATACGCTTCGGATCCAGCTATCGAGCACATCAAGGCGGATCCGGAGCCGTCGCGGGTTCTCGCACTCGAGCTCGAGCCGAACCCGCGACGCGACACGAATCTCCAGGGCGACGGCCTGATGATTCACAGAGTCCGGGGCGTGCTCGGATACCACGGCAACCAGCTCGAGCTTTACAACCGGCTCCTCCAGAAAGACCAGGGTTTCGTGCAGGTTTTCAATCCCCAGATATGGGAGCTGCTGAATATTCGGTACCTGATGACCAATACAGCGGATGTTGCGATGTTCTTTCCGGGAGCCCGCTGGATTGTCGGGCCCGTGCCGAACGCCGCGGGAACTCCGATCTATCTCTACCGGCTGCCGGGCGAGAATCCATACGCCTGGGTGACACCGACGTTCGTGAAGGCGGAGGATGATGCTGTGGCGGCAACAATCTTCAACCGTGGGTTCGACCTTCGCAGAGCCGCGCTTTTTGCCCCGTTGGCGCCGGTCGGCGGACCCGACCGCCTCGACCTCCTGCCACTCCCAACGCCGACCGCAGCCAAGGTGACGCGTTACGAGCCTGGCCGGGTGTCGATCGAATTGTCAGACCCCGCGCCCGCAGGTTCAGCACTGGTTGTCTCCGAGAATTATTATCCCGGCTGGCGTGCTACCGTGGACGGCAGGGCGGCCCCGGTCGGGAGGGCGAACATTTCCATAATTGGAATCGAGCTTCCGGCCGGCGGCAGAAATGTGGAGCTCGTGTTCCAAAGCCCCACTTACAGCAGCGGGAAGCTTGTAACATTGTTCGCGCTGGCGGTTGTGGCGTTTCTCATCATTGCGGGAATCATCAGGGAGCGAAAGGCAATTGCCTGAACGAAGCCTGGTCATAGTTCCGACTTACAACGAGAAGGAGAACATCGCGCGGCTGATCCGGGCGGTCCTGGCCCAGGATCCTTCCATAGACGTGTTGATCGTGGACGATGGGTCGCCCGACGGCACCGGCGACCTCGTCGATACGATTGCCGTCTCAGACCCTCGTGTGCATGCGATCCATCGCGCCGCAAAGCTTGGCCTGGGAACAGCTTACGTCGCCGGCTTCAAGTGGGCTCTCGCCCGCGATTACCAGTTCATTTTCGAGATGGACGCCGATTTCTCGCACGCCCCCGAGCGAATCCCGGAATTCCTGCAGGCAATCCGGACGGCGGACCTGGTGATAGGGTCACGCTATCAGAACGGCCAGGTCAACGTAGTAAACTGGCCGATCGGCCGACTTATCCTCAGTTATTCGGCCAACATCTACGCGCGACGCATCACGGGTCTGCCGATCTTCGATGCGACGGCCGGATTCAAGTGCTTTCGACGGCGCGTTCTCGAGTCCATAGACCTCGACGACATCAAGTCAAATGGCTATGCATTCCAGATAGAAATGCACATGCGGGCATGGAAGAAGGGGTTCCGGATCGTCGAGATTCCGATCGTCTTCGTTGACCGCACCGAAGGGTCGAGCAAGATGTCAAAGCGCATAGTGCGTGAGGCGGTATGGATGGTATGGCGCCTCAGATGGTGGAGCATCAGGGGCAGGATCTGAGGGTGAAGGGCCGGAAATTCTACAAGATGAGCGGGTCGGGAAACGATTTTGTTTTCTTCGACCTCCGTGACGGCCCCGCCGGCACCCTCGAGACCCCGGAGGCCGTGCGTGAAATTTCGGCGCGGGCAACCGGGGTAGGGGCAGATGGAGTGGTTTTTCTGGAGCCCGGGGGCCGCAATTCGTTTTCCATCAGGTACTACAACAGCGACGGATCTCTTGGTGAGCTCTGCGGGAACGCCACTCTTTGCGCGCTACACCTTGCTCACGAGACAGGGCTCGCGCAGGCAGGCGAGGTTTCAATTGGGACGGATTCCGGCGTTGTATCAGCAAGGATGGTAGATGGAATCCCGGAGATCGACCTGGCCCCGGTCACGGAGGTCTCGGCCCGGCTGGCCCAGATACCCCGGCTGGACCGTGAAAGTGAGCTCGGTTTCGCCCGCGCCGGCGTCCCCCACGTCGTGATTCTCGATCACGACGTCGCCTCGGCCGACATCCGTGGCCGCGGTTCGAGCATCAGGCGGGATCCCTCGCTCAGGCAGGGCGCGAACGTGAACTTCCTGTCGCCAGCCGGCCCGGAGTGGCATATCCGGACGTATGAACGGGGAGTCGAAGGCGAGACCCTGGCATGCGGAACCGGGGCTGTAGCGAGCGGGATCCTGCTCGTCGCATGGGGTCAGGCGGAGTCGCCGGTAAGGCTCCGGACAAGGTCGGGAAAGCTGCTCGAGGTGCGACTAAGAAAAGACGGGGACGCCTGGCTTCCATCCCTCCGCGGAAACGCGGATCTCGTCTTTACGGGTCAGTTGGGCCAGATTCCGGCCTGACGGCTGGCGCGGAAGGCGCCAGCTGGCACTTCAAGCG
>JBBQZF010000014.1:0-28949 GCA_038208015.1 Gemmatimonadales bacterium | reverse complement strand
CTGGCCGTGGGCGAGAAGGAACTTGTACCTCTCATTCGTATCCGTCGCGCTTCCAAATCCGGCGAACTGCCGCATCGTCCAGAGCTTGCCGCGATATCCGGAAGGATGAATGCCGCGCGTATACGGGAACGAGCCCGGCATGCCGAGGTCGGATTCACTGAGGCCGCCTACGTCGAGGCTCGTATAGAGCGGGCGCACCTCGCTCTCCGAATTCGAGAAGGCGATGTCCCGTTTCTTCGCGGCATCATACTTCTTCTTCCACTGCTCGATTTCGGCGCGAAGTCTCTCGTTCTCGCGCTGCATCGCATCTGTGGGCGTTTCACCGAATGCCGGTTCCGATCCCGTCTTGATTGAAGTCACGTCTTCGCCCCTGTAACCAGGTTGCCGTGCTTTGCCAGCAGCTCGTCAGCCACGGCCAGCGGTGTCACGGTTCCCGCCTCCATCTCGTCAACTTTTCCCTCTAGCCATTTCATTGTCATCGGGCCATCCCAGAGACGATGACGCATTCTTCTCTCCGCAGCTTCGACGACCCGCTCCACAAGTCTCTGCCTGCGTCTCGACCGGAGCTCGCCACTCCTCTCAAGATAAGCGAAGTGACGGTCGATTGACTCCATCAGCTCGGCGATCCCTTCACCCTTTGCCGCAACGGCGCGGAGAACCGGAGGAGTCCACCCGGCAGGCGAATCGTCACGCGCGCTTTCCCGGGCCAGTCTTGCCGGGTTGAGATTGCGCATATCAACGCCGTGATGAGCTGGAACATTCGCGTAGGATGTACCCTTGCGGAGACCCAGCATCAGCTCGATGTCGTTCCGAAGCCGGTCAGCCCCCGGCCTGTCCGACTTGTTCACGACGAATATGTCAGCGATCTCCATCACGCCCGCCTTGAGCGTCTGGATGGAGTCGCCGGATTCGGGCACCAGCACGACCATTGTCGTGTCCGCCGTGCGCGCAACGTCGAGCTCGGACTGTCCGACTCCGACGGTCTCGATTATCACCCTGTCGAACCCGAATCCGTCGAGCACGTCCGCAACTTCGCGGGTTGTCGCGGCGAGACCGCCAAGCGAGCCCCGGGTTGCCATCGAGCGAATGAACACGCCCTCATCGAGGGCGACGCTCTCCATTCGCACGCGGTCGCCAAGAAGCGCTCCACCGGTGAACGGCGAGGTCGGATCGACGGCCACGATTCCGACAGTCAGCCCGGCGTTTCTCATCTCCCGGGCGACAAGCGTAGTGATGGTGCTCTTCCCTGCGCCGGGCGGTCCGGTTATCCCGAGCCGGCGCGCGCGCCCGAGCTTGGGATGAACCGCGCCAAGTATCTGTTCGACCCCGGCCCGGTGATTCTCGACGATGCTGACGGCCCGCGCGAGAGCGGAGTTCTTTCCGGCGAAGAAGTCGGAGAGGAGGTTTTCAGCCGAGGGTGGCAAGTATGCGCTCCTGGCGCTGCCACATCTCCGACGAGGTTCTCGCCTCGTCCTCAGGATGATCGTGCCCGGCGACGTGCAATGTCCCGTGGACGACCAGTCTCGCCAGCTCCTGTCCCAGCGTAACGCCGTGTTGCCGCGCGTTCCGTTCCGCGATCTCGGGACAGATGTAGATATCGCCGATCGCCGGCATGGACGGCGTCTCGCGCCCCATCCCGAAAGCTATTACGTCAGTCGGGCCGGCCCGCCGCAGGTACTCGCGATTCATCCGCGTAATCGCCGTGCGCCCGACAAAGGCGACGGAGATCATTGCGTCACGGATTCCTTCCGCTGCAAGCGTCACCTCGACGAGTTCCCTGGTGCGGACCGCGGAAAAGCGAAGTCGCCGGACAGTTGATGACACTTCGACGACGACGCGGTCCGGTTGCATCGCCCCTAGTTACCCGCGTCTTCCGCGTACGCCTTGATTATCTCGCGAACGAGGCGGTGGCGAACCACGTCTGAATCGGTGAGGTAGTGGAAGCCGATGCCGTCGATCCCCGGCAGGATTCGCTCTATCTGAACGAGACCTGACTCCTCGCGCTTTGGCAGATCGATCTGTGTCTTGTCCCCGGTGATCACCGTGCGCGAGTTCACGCCGAGCCGCGTAAGGAACATTTTCATCTGGGCATTCGTCGCGTTCTGCGCTTCGTCGAGAATCACGAAAGCGTCGGCGAGTGTTCGCCCGCGCATGTAGGCGAGCGGGGCGATCTCGATCGTGCGGGTTTCGAGAGCTTTCTGGACGCGCTCGTGAGGCATCATGTCCTCGAGCGCGTCATAGAGAGGCCGGAGGTACGGATCTACTTTGGCCTGGAGGTCGCCAGGAAGAAATCCAAGACTCTCGCCCGCCTCGACTGCCGGCCTCGCAAGGACGATCCGGCGAACCTGCTTTCGCGACAATGCATCCACCGCGGCGGCGACAGCAAGGTATGTCTTGCCGGTGCCGGCAGGTCCGATGCCTACTACAATGTCGTTCTCCGAGATCAGCTTCAGATATTCAGCCTGACCGCTGGTCTTTGGCTGAATGATCTTGCGCATTCCAGGCAGCGCGATTCGTTGCAGGTCCTCTGGGCCGTCACCTTCCCGCGGACCCTCGAGGCTCATCCGAAGCACATCGTCTGCAGTGAGCTCCATCTGCTGCCTTGCCCTCTCGATCATCTTCAGCGCGATCGACGCCGCCCGGCTCACAACTTCCTGCGTGCCTGAAACCGTGAGTGTATCGCCTCTCAGCGCTACCTTCGCGCCGCTTTGTTTTGAGAGCTCAATGAGGTTTGCATCATTCACTCCCGCGAGAGTGAGCATGTCGGCGCCTTCGGTTGAAAGGCGCTGGACTGTCGGGTCTTCAGTCAATTGTGGCAGAGCGCAGGTCCAGGTGCAGGTCAGAGAGATCCTCCGGCTTGACCGGAGTAGGAGCGCCCTCGAACAGGGCGCGTGCTGCAGTTGTCTTGGGAAATGCAATAACATCGCGAAGCGACTGAGCCCCCGAGAGGAGCATCGCGATCCTGTCGAAGCCAAGAGCGATTCCTCCATGGGGTGGCGCGCCGGACTCCAGCGCCTCGAGCAGGAAGCCAAAGCGGGATTTCGCGTCTTCGCGCGAGATTCCGAGTTTGCCGAGTATGCGGGTTTGCATCGGGCTGTTGTGTATCCTGATGCTTCCGCCGCCCAGCTCCGTGCCGTTCATGACTACATCGTATGCGAGTGCGCGAACCTTTCGCGGATCCGAGTCGATCAGATCCGCATCTTCGGGATTCGGCGCCGTAAAAGGATGATGCACCGCAGTGAGATTCCCCGAATCCGCATCAACGCCAAAAAGCGGAAACTCAGTCACCCAGAGAAGCTCAACATGGCTCTCGCGAATCAGGTCGAGCCGTCTTGCGACATCCTGTCTCACCCGATCCAGGGCCGCGCTCGTGACATCATCGGCCCCGGCGGTCATGAGGCAGAGTTCTCCTTCATCCAGCGCGAGAACTGAAGTGCCCGATTCCGAGACAAACTTTGCAGTGGGCCCCTCGAGCACCCCGTTTGCCTTCCTAACCCGCAGCAGTCCCGACGCACCACCCGACTTCGCGACGAGCTCTATCTCGTCCACCTGTTTCCGGGAAAGCGCACCGCCTCCGGGAATCCTGATTCCGCGAACGCGGCCCCCGGACTCGATTGCAGAGCGCGTAATCCCGAAGTCGGCATCGCGGAATGCGTCAGTTGCGTCGAATATCTCCAGCCCGAAGCGGAGGTCCGGCCTGTCCGACCCGAACCGCTCCATCGAATCGGCATATGTCAGCCGCCGGAAGCTGTTTGGGATCTCGACGCCTGCATCGCGGAAAAGAACGCCGAGGAGGCCTTCCGTCAGCTCGAAGATGTCTTCGGGGTTGACGAACGAAGCCTCGATGTCGATCTGGGTGAATTCCGGCTGCCTGTCCGCGCGCAGATCTTCGTCCCTGAAGCATCTGGCGATCTGGAAGTAGCGGTCGAATCCGGAGACCATCAGCAACTGCTTGTAGAGCTGAGGTGACTGTGGCAGAGCATAGAACTCACCGGGATGCACCCTGCTCGGGACCAGATAGTCGCGGGCTCCTTCCGGCGTCGGCTTGGTCAGGATCGGTGTTTCGATCTCGAGGTATCCGCGCTCATCGAGGTAGCGCCGCGTCGATTGCTGGAGGCGGTGACGAAGAAAGAGATTGCGTTGCAGCTCCGGTCTCCGCAGATCCAGATACCGGTGCCTGAGGCGCAGCTCTTCCGCGGGCAGGTTCTCGCCTCTGCCCTTCGCTACAGGAATTGCAGGCGTCGCCGCTGAAGCGAGAATCTCGAGGGATGTCGCGCGAAGCTCGACCTCGCCTGTCCCCATCTCCGCATTTCGCATCTCCTCCGGCCGCAGCGCAATCGCGCCCTCGGCGCGTATCACGTATTCCTGGCCGAGCGTGCCCGCTGCGGCGATGACCTGGGCGTCTGTCCAGTCGGGATTGAACGAAACCTGAAGCATCCCTCCGCGGTCACGCAGGTCGATGAAGATTATCCCGCCGAGGTTTCTGATGCGGTGAACCCATCCGGCGACGGCGACAGACCTGCCGGCGTCTGCCGGCCTGAACGCTCCGGCAAGGCCATCCGGTCTCAGCTGAGTGCCGAAAACATCCTTCTCATTCACCAAAGCTTTGCGCTGCCTGGATTGCGGGTAAACCTCCGGAGCGGGCTTGACTGCGCGTCGCGCGATGCACGGCTGAACCGACGCCGGGAGACGGGTCGAAGTGGAGGTCGCAAGGGGTTAAACTTAAGTGTGATATACATTTGGTGGAAGACGTGAACGCGCCGACTGAGCGCCCTGGCGCGTCCGGGACTCGGGTGAACCTGCTTGATATGGTGCCGGCCGATGCGGAGCGCGCGCTCCGCGACTTCGCGGCGAAGAACGACCTGCCCAGTTACAGGGTCGACCAGGTTCTGCCGCGTCTCTGGAGGTCGCCCGTCGATACTTTCGAGGCGATCTCGCACATTCCCAAAGTGATGAGGGAGCAGCTCGAAAGCGTGTTCGAAATGCCCCGGATGGCCGTTTCCGCTCGGCAGCTTTCGACCGACGGGACGGAGAAGTTTCTCTTCCGCTTATCTGATGGCGAACACATCGAGACAGTGGCAATCCCCGAGGATAACCGACTCACGCTCTGCATTTCATCGCAGGCCGGCTGTGCGCTTCAGTGCTCGTTCTGCGCCACCGGTGCAATGGGGTTCTCGCGAAACCTTCGCACGTTCGAGATCGCGGGGCAGGTTCGTGAGGTGACGCTGCTCACGGGCAGGCGCCCGACCAACATCGTGTTCATGGGAATGGGCGAGCCGCTCATGAACTGGAAAGCAGTGGACCCTACACTGACGATTCTCAACGATGAAAACGGATTCGGAATCGGCGCGAGACACATCACCGTATCGACAGTCGGCGTCCTGCCCGGCATCGTAGCGCTCGGCGAGCGGAAGGAGCAGTTCAGGCTCGCGATATCGATTCATGCGCCGAGTGACGCGTTGCGGCGAACCCTGATGCCGATCAACACGAAGTACCCGCTGGCCCAGGTTATCGAAGCGGCTCGTGTGTTCGACAGGCGGGTCACGTTCGAGTACGTGATGCTGCACGGCGTGAATGACGAGCCGGCGCACGCAGTTCAGCTGGCGGAACTTGCAAGGCGCTGCAAGGCGTTCGTCAACCTCATTCCGCTTCACCCGGGCGGTGCGGGCGATTTCGTGCCGACTTCGCCACAGGGAATAGCCGCGTTCGCCCGTTCAATCCGGGCGAAGGGAGTCGAGGTGGCGATACGGAAGAGTCGCGGCAAGGACATCGCTGCCGCGTGTGGGCAGCTACGGGTAGAAAGGCAGGGCCGGAGGATGCCAGTCCTCGCCCAGCAGCACGGTGACATCGAGATAGCGCGATGAGTCGGGCCGCGCCTCGACTTTAGCGGAAAGCGCCTCCCCGACAAGATTTGCCCAGGCCGGATGACCTGACCTGTCGAGCACCAGCGTTGTCGCTCTCTTGTCGGACGAATTTCCCATGTCGACGACGTCGAACCCGCGGTCGCGAAGGAACATAGTCGCCTTGCGCGCGAGTCCGGGAATGTTCGTCGCATTGAGCACCTCGACCTTTATCCGCAGTCCGGGTGGGACCATCGACTCCTGCTCCTCACCCGTCGTAACACCCGGTATTGTCACCCCGGAATCGCCAAGGCGCGTCAAAGCGAAATACCCCGCGCCCCCGAGGACGAGAGCGAGGAGCAGCCATCTTCCGATCTTCACCTCAGGCTATTCCAGAGGGCGACGGTTTCGGGGAAGATGTGATTGCCCTCGCGCACCGACCAGTCGAGCCGGAAGCGCACCACCTGACGGAACGCCGCGTCGAACGAGTGGGGAACCTGCGCGGCGAGAAAGAACCTGTCCTCGCGCGAGAATTTTCTTCCCGGCTCGAGGTAATCCGCCATGTATAGCCCCTTGCCCGTACGTCCCCAGTCAGCTGAGCCGATGGTGTGATAGCGGATTGCGTCGAGGACGTGCTGGCGTTTCTCACCGTCCGCGGCAAGTCTGGTAGCCGCGGCGGGTCCATGAAGCAGCTGCTCGGGAGTTTCGTCGTCGTGAGTGATGCTGCGCAGAAGTTCCTCCGGTGCGTCGCGAAGGGAATCGTGCCACGCGCCGGCATCGATCCAGGCGTTCGCCTCGTCTGCATCAAGTCTCATCGCCGCCGACCACGCGCGAAGCAGCGAGGTGACGCGCTCGATGTGAGCAAGCCGCCGGCTGCCCACACACGCCCACAGCGGGAGTCCTTTGGAGTCAGTCTTTACCATCGGCGCCGAGAGTGATGTTGTCTATCAGCCTGGTGCTTCCGACGCGCGCGGCGACGATCGCGGCAGCCGAAGAGCTGGCGGATTCCGGCCGCAGGAAGGTCGACGGGTCGACGATCGCGAAATAGTCCGGCTTCACGCCTGGCTCCGAATCGAGCACCGACTTGCCGGCCGCCTCGAGCGCCGCAACATCGCGCTCGCCGGCGTTGAACGCGTTCCGGGCCGCCTCGAGTGCCCGGCTGAGAATCCGGGCGCGCACCCGGTCCGCATCGTCGAGGTACCGGTTACGGCTCGACATCGCGATGCCGTCGGGCTCGCGGGCGATTGGAGAGACTATGATCGATACCGGCATGTCGAGGTCGCGCACCAGCGATTTTACGAGCGCTGCCTGCTGAAGATCTTTTCTCCCGAACACCGCGACGTCGGGCTGCACGATATTGAGGAGCTTCGCCACCACCGTGAGGACGCCGTCAAAATGCCCGGGGCGGCTCGCGCCTTCCCACTCTGCGCCGAGTGGGCCGGCTATCACCGTGATTGTCCGGTGTCCTGGATACATGTCCTGGGGCGCCGGCCTGAAAAGGATGTCGATCCCGGCGTCGCGGGCCAGTCTGTCGTCCTCGACAGTCGGGCGCGGATACCGGGAGTAGTCCTCGCCGGGCGCGAACTGCAGCGGGTTCACGAAAATGCTCATCACGGTGACGTCGCATTCACTTCGCGAACGCTCGACGAGACTCAGGTGTCCCTGGTGTAGCGCTCCCATGGTGGGAACGAACCCGACCCTCGCGCCAGACTGCCGTGCCTCGGCCACCGCGGCCCGAATCTCCGCGATCGCCGTTGCCGTTCTCATGCTAGTTGCTGTGCTCGACATCAGGATATTGCCCGCTTCGAACTTCATCTCCGTAACGCTCGACTGCCTGCCGCGCGTCCGCCGCCAGATTGCCGTATTTCTTGAGAAACTTCGGCGCGAAACCTTCGTTCAGTCCAAGGAGGTCGGGCAGCACCAGCACCTGGCCGTCGCAATGCGGTCCCGCGCCGATGCCGATCGTGGGGATCGAAATCGCTTCTCCGATTCTCTGGGCCAGGCCGGCCGGAATCAGCTCGAGCACGAGTGAGAACGCGCCAGCATCCTCCAGCGCCCTGGCCTGATCGATCATCCTGTCGGCATCGCTCTGTTCCCTCCCCTGCACTCTCATCCCCATCGTTCTGACGGATTGCGGGGTGAAGCCGAGATGGGCCATTACAGGGATGCCGATCGTAGTGAGACGCCTGACGGTGCTCACTATTTCGTCGCCTCCCCCCTCCAGCTTTACAGCATCCGCCTCAGTCTGCTGGATCAGCTTGCCGGCGTTGAGGAGCGCGGATTCCTCGCTTGCCTGATACGACATGAAGGGCATGTCAACCACGAGGAGGGCGCGCTTCACTCCGCGACGTACAGCCTGACCGTGGTAGATCATGTGGTCGAGCGTCACAGAAAGAGTTGTCTCGAATCCGGCCACGACGTTGCCGAGGGAATCTCCGACGAGCACGATGTCTACAGACGCCGAGTCGACGATCTTCGCGAACAGCACGTCGTAGGCAGTCACTACGACGAGTTTCCGGCCGTCGCGCTTTGCCCGCACGACATCGCGGATTGTGATTCTCTTCACCGCTTCGGCGGCGTCAGCCATTTATCAAGCCTCTCAGCTGGAGATCCTGCGACGTGAACGGCGCGGCAAGCAATGTACCCGGTTCGCGGCGCGTCGCCACGGGGTCATTCGATTCCAAGGTGGTGATTCTCAACTGTCGAGCGCCGCTCGAAGGGATCTCACCAGGGAAATTGCGTCATCGATGTCGGTGTCTGCGGCTCGGACTATCGCGCTGCCTACCACGACGCCATCGGCGACCCTGGCAACCGCTTTGGCCTGCGCCGGGCTCGAGATGCCGAATCCGACACAGATCGGTAGCGAGGTAGCGGCCCTTAGGCGCGACGCGGTTTGCTCGATATCAGGCGGCATGTCGGACCTGACCCCGGTAACGCCGAGCCGGCTGATGAGGTAGACGAACCCTGACCCATTGAGCGCAACCTCGCGCATCCGCTCGACCGGAGTTGTCGGCGCCACGAGCCGGATGAAAGCCAGTCCGCTCGATCCGAGCCACGACTCCCGCTCGGCGTCAGCGCCCACCGGGAGGTCAGTCACGAGAATGCCGTCGCAGCCAGCGTTGCGGCTGCGCTCGAGCACATCGGCTCCACCGGAGAGCAGCGGGTTGAGGTATGTGAATAGCACGACCGGGATTCCAAGAGAGGCGCGTGATACGAGGTCGAGCACGCGGTCGAGGTTCATGCCTTGCTCGAGGGCGCGCTGCGAGCTCGCCTGGATCACGGGGCCATCAGCTATCGGGTCGGAGAACGGCACTCCCACCTCGACGATGTCGGCACCGGCGTCCTCGAGCCCGCGCAGGAGGTCGATCGACCGCGCGAAATCGGGGTGGCCGGCGGTGGCGTAGCAGACGAGCGCCTTCCGTCCGGAGGATGCGAGGAAAACGAACTTCTGGTCTATCCGGTCAGACGAAATAGTCGCCAACGTTGATGCCATACCGTGCAGGATCCGCGGTCTTGATGATCGTGCGGGGATACTCGCCGGTCCCATCCGGCTCCGCAAGGTCGGCTTCGGGAGCAGGATGCAGCATGTTGCCGTTCGCGTCGCTGACTATCCGCACTATGGGTCGCGAGAGCGCATCGGCGCGCGGATTTGCCGCCTGTACGACGGCAAGCTCGAAGGTGTCGAGAACCACGAGCGTGCCCACCGGATAGATGCCGAGGAGGTTGATGAACGCTTTCACGACGATCTGGTCCATTCCCCGCTGCGGATTGTCGCGCATCTCCTGGAGGACAGCGGATGGCGGGTACGGCGTCGACTGGTATGCGCGTCTCGTCGTTGCGGCATCGTACCCATCGGCGACCGCCACGATCTTGCTCGTCATGCTCATGCTGCGCGGACGCACTGACTTCGGATATCCCGAGAGATCGGCGCGCATGTGATGTTCGTACGCCACGGTCATTGCGCGGTACGAGAGCTCCTCCTGCTGGCCGCGAAGCTGGAACAGAACGAGAACGCCGAGCCACGGATGCGACGCGATCTGCCGCCACTCCTCCTCGGAAAGCTGCTCGGATTTCTGGAGGTATCCCAGGGGCACTCGCGACTTGCCGATGTCGTGCATCAGCGCCGATAGCCCGAGCTCGAATAGCTGAAGCTTCGTCATCCCGAGGCGACGCCCCAGCGCAACCGCGAAGATGCAGACATTCACGCTGTGAGTGAACGTGTACTCGTCGTAGTCACGGATCGCGGTGAGACCGATGAGCGAGGTCTCCTCGTTCAGGATCTGGTCGACGATTCCCTGCACCACCCGCTTTATCTTCTTGATGCTCGGTGTGCGACCCATCCGCACCGAGTTGATGACGTCGCGCGTGACCGCGACTGAGTGAGTGTAGGTTCGCGTCGCCGCCTGCTTTGCATGCTCGGCGTACTCGCGGTCTGAATCGTCGTCGACCGGCGGCCCGAGTTCGATGGCGGGAATCCTGGTTTGCCCGAGATGCTTCGCGATCTCCATGAAACGCTCATCGGGGTCCAGCTGGGTCGGCGAATCGAGGAGAGACAGTATCACCAGCCACTCCCGCGCAGTGGCATCCGGATGAACGCGCAGTGCACCAACGCCCGCCGCCCTGCAAAGCCGGAGGAGATAGCCGAAGCTCGCGTAGTTCGTGAGATCGAGCCGCAAGCGTGTCGCATTGATGAAGAGGAACTCCCCCGAAAGGCGAAGCTCCAGCTCGCGTTCACGCTCTATGATGTCCTGCGAGATTGCGATGAGCTCGGAAAGACTCTTCTGAACTGCCACGTGCTCGACCGGATACAGCTTTATCGCCCGGAGCGTTCCGTACAGCGACACGATAAAATCCCGCCCGCGCTTGCGGACGTACGATGCCGATGCCTGATCCGCCGGCGCTGGCGGTGCCTCAGAGCGGAGCGGATCAGCCACGTACGGCTCTGCTGACTGCGTTGCGGACCACAGCGTCCTTGTCTGAAAGGCCTTTCTGGAGAGCGGTCATTGCCACGTCGCTTCCGATTTTGCCGAGCGCCATCGCTGCGCAAGCTCGTATCTCACCGTCCTCCCGCCTGCCGAGGATTCGCCGGCTGCCGAGGATCTCAGCCAGGAGCGGCACACCCTCGTCGCCGCAGATCGCGCCGTAGCTCTCGAAGAACGCCATTTTTTCGGCGAGGGTGCTCTCCCTCAATTCTCGAGTCCGGAGATGAGATTCAATGGCCTGGAGCGCCCCCCGGTGATTCCGCGAGCCAAGCACGCGCACAGTGGCGATCCGGATGTCGGGGTCATCGTCGAACAGTGCCCGCTCGAGAACCTGCATCGCGCCCGGAGAACCGATCTCTGACAGCGCCGCAACGCCCGCGAGACGCATCTCCGGATCGCCGCTGGAGATCACCCCTGCCAGGGCCGATACCGCAGCGCTGGTCCGCATGGCGCCGGCACGCCGAATTGCCTCGAATGCGACGATCGGATCCGCCGCCCCGATCAGGCGAACCAGCTCCGCGGTGTGTGCCGCGGCAAGCGACGACCCCGCACTCTCGAGCAGGGCGCGCAGCTCGGCGTTCCTGCTCCTGCCGATCCATGATAGAACTGTCTCCAGTGCGCCGGGCCTTAGCTGCCCGAGAAGCTCGTGAAGGTCGGTCTGCGGCGGGCGGAGCGGCGTTTCCTCGAGGGCGTGAAGCAGCTGATCGAGTGCCTCCTTGTCGCTCAGCCTGTCGACGAGCTCGATCAGGCGCTGTCGCTGGGCGGGCAGTATCGCGGTCGCGCGCGTTGCAGTTTTTGTCGCCTCCCGGATCAGGAACGCCGCTATGCTGAACTGTGCCACGGACAGGAACAGGAGGAACAGGTTGTCGAGGATTCCGGAAATCTCATCCCGCACAGCGGGATCTGTCTCGAGCTCGTACGTGTCGAGGAGCGAGGCGACGACCTGACCGCGGAGATCCGTCCCGAAATCACGGCGGATCTCGCTCTGCAGGTATTCGATCTCGCCATCGTCGAGGAAGTAGAGCGTCGAGTCGTATTCGTCCATGCGCGCCATGGACGATGACGCGAGCTCCTGAGCATCGTTCTCCACCTCACCCGGAGACACAATCTTCTCGCGATGCTCTCCGAGCGTCCCCTCGAATGACCCTCCGTTGTCAACGGCAAGATCGATGTACCGGTACTGGAGCCGCGTGAAGTCGTGCTCCCAGAGAAACGTCAGCAGGTCGTCATCGTTCGCGGACGCAAGACGCGAACGCTGCATCAGCGTGAGAAGCACGAAAAGCTCGCTCTCTTCGAAGCCCTGGTGAAAGACTAGTTCCCTGATGCCGTCCTTGTACAACATCCATGGGATGCTGTCGGAAGTGCGCCCGGGCTCCTCAAGGACAGGGTGGCCGCACCACTGCAACTCATTGTCGGTGATCCGGATCACTATCGAGTCCGTCTCGTTCCAGGCCCGCGCGAAGGCGCTCCGCACCACGTCGACCGCCCGGGTGTGCATCGGATTGTTCGGGAGATAGAGCTGATGCGCGCGCAACGCTTTCTCGAAGGAGCGCATGAGGTCGGCGACGACAGCGATGTCGAATGGCAGCTCCTCCCGGTAGAGCTCAGCGTCGGGCACGATCTGCGTGCTCATGCGTCGAGCAGCCCCATCTCGGCGATCTGGCTCATGTCCTTGTCGCCGCGCCCGCTAAGGCATACGAGGACGATGTCGTCCCTGCTCCACCGCGATGATTTGTCGGCGACCCACGCGAGGGCGTGTGAGGTCTCCAGTGCCGGGATGATTCCCTCGAGACGGCTCAGCATGGCAAAGCCGCGAAGAGCGTCATCGTCGGAAACGGCCACATACTCTGCCCGCCCGGAGTCCTTGAGGTAGGAGTGCTCCGGTCCTACGCCGGGATAGTCGAGTCCGGCCGAGATCGAATGAGCGGGCTGAACCTGCCCGGCATCGTCCTGAAGCAGGTAGCTGAATGTGCCATGCAGCACGCCCGGACGCCCTCTCGAGAGCGATGCAGAATGATCGCCGGCATCCGGGCCGCGACCGGCGGCCTCGACGCCAATGAGCCTGACACCCGCGTCTTCCTCAAAGGCGTGGAAGATTCCGATAGCATTTGATCCGCCGCCGACACACGCGACAACCGCCGTCGGCAGCCGGCCAGCGGAGGCGAGGATCTGCGAGCGGGCCTCACGACCGATCACCGACTGAAATTCGCGGACCATCCGCGGATATGGAGCGGGTCCGACAACCGAGCCGATGATGTAATAGCTGTCACCGACGTTCGTCACCCAGTCTCTTATTGCTTCACTCGTCGCGTCCTTGAGAGTGCGCGTCCCCGACGTCACCGGGACCACAGTCGCACCCATGAGCTTCATCCGATAAACGTTCAGGGCCTGGCGCCGGATATCCTCCTCGCCCATGTACACGGTGCAGTCGAGACCGAATCTCGCGCACACCGTAGCCGTTGCAACGCCATGTTGCCCGGCGCCGGTCTCGGCGATTATCCGGCGCTTTCCCATCCGAATTGCCAGGAGCGCCTGGCCAACCGTGTTGTTGATCTTGTGAGCGCCAGTGTGGTTCAGGTCCTCGCGCTTGAGGTAGACATCACAGCCGGCAACGGCCGAAAAGCGTGGAGCGGTGCTGAGCGGTGACGGCCTTCCCACGTACGTCGAAAGCATCTCGTCGACTTCGTGCAGAAATGCGCGGTCGGTGATGGCCGCTGCAAACGCCGCATCGAGCTCGTCGAGTGCGGGAATCAACGTTTCCGGGACATACCTGCCCCCGAACAGACCGAACCTGTCGCCTGCAGCAGCTTTGCTCATCTCACTCTTGTTTATGCAACCGTGAACCAGCTCATACTATAGACGCAGAACGTACCGCCTTGGCAAAAGCCTTCATCAGCGCGGGGTCCTTAATGCCCGGGGCCGATTCAACGCCTGACGACACGTCTACCATCATCGGGGCGAGGATCCGCACTGCCCCGCCGACGTTTCCGGGATCGAGACCCCCCGCGACAATGAGCTCAGACCTGGCCTTTACCGCGTCGCCGAGAGATTTCGTTGCGTGCCAATCGAACGGGACGCCGGTGCCTCCCGAGGCTCCGGCAATGCTCGTATCAAGCAGAATTGCGTCGACGGCGTCGGCGAGCGACTCCCAATCCCCGAAATCCCCCGGCTGGACGATGTCAACCGGCACGACCCCCCAAAGCTCTCCGTCGAAGCTGTCCCGCAGCTCTGAAAGCTCCCCATCGGAAAACTTTCCATGCAGCTGCATTATCTCAACGCCCGCCTGGCTTGCATCCCGCAGGAGCGCCCCCACCGCACCGGGCCTGAACACCCCGACCCGTCTCAGCGCCGGAGACGCGGCGAAGATCTCGCTCGCTCGCTCGGTCGCAACGCGGCGGGGGCTTTCCGCGAGCACGACGCCGATGTGGGATGCGCCCACCTCATTGGCGACCACCGCATCCTCGGGACGGGTGATCCCGCAGAACTTTATCCTCGTCATGTGACCCGGCTGCGGGCTGTTTTCCTTATGCCGGCAAGGGAGCTCACTGCCTCCGACGGGTCTGCCGCCGCGGACAGAAACGAGCCCGCCAGAAGGGCGTCGGCTCCAGCCCGCGCGGCACTCTCGGCCCCCATGCGGGTGGAGTAGCCGCTTTCCGCCACTGCCAAGCATTCGGGAGGAATGAGGGGCAGGAGTCGCTCGACCGTGGCCATGTCGATCTCGAGGGTCTCGAGGTTTCGATTGTTGACGCCGATTATCGTCGCGCCGGCATCGAGTGATCTCGCAAGCTCGGTTTCATCCCTTACTTCGAAAAGGATGTCGAGACCGAGATCCCGTGCCTCGCGCGCCAGCAGGGAAAGCCGGTCAGGCCTGATCGCCCGAACTATCAGCAGAACCGCCGAAGCTCCAAAGCGGCGTGCATCGTCGAGCTGTGACTCGAGTACGAGAAAGTCCTTCCGCAGCACTGGCAGGCCTGTTGCCTGACTGACAGCAGCGATGTCCGCGAGGCTTCCACCAAACCGCGACGGCTCGGTAAGCACCGAGATGGCCGACGCGCCACCCGCTTCGTATTCATGCGCCTGGCGCGCAGGGTCGAGCCGGGGATTGATCGCACCGCGGGAAGGCGACATGCGCTTCACTTCGGCGATTATCGCGAGGTTTTCCCCAATCATCGCGCTCCATAACGAGGGCGGCGAACCCGCCGCTGCGTCAGCCGCGAGCTCCGACTCGGCACCGGCCCGGGTACGAGCTGACGCGACAAGCTCGCCAAGTGTCCCTGACGGCTCTGCCCACTCCGAATCTTCTTGCGTTTCGGGAGTTGTTCGGCTAATCTTTGAATTCGGCAAATGTTCGGTATCTGCTTCGGGCAGGAACCTCAATAACGGGAAAGATATGTCGCTAACGAAACGACAGCGTGAGATCCTCACCTACCTGACCGACTACTCGGGCGACAACGGCTATGCGCCGAGCTTCGAGGAAATCGCTGAGCGGTTCGGGTACAGCTCTCTCGCAACAGTGCACGAGCATCTAAGCAACCTGGAGCGAAAGGGCTACATCAAGCGTGAGTATAACGAGAGCCGCGCGATCGAGGTGCTTCCGTCAGACATCTATCCCCGGGCGCTGCAGCTTCCCCTGGCGGGTTCAGTAGCGGCCGGCATGCCGATCGAAGCGATCCAGTCACAGGAGATGATATCGGTCCCCGAGGACTTTGTGCGGAAGGGGGGGAACCACTACGTCCTTCGCGTGCGGGGTAACTCGATGATCGACGAACAGATCAGGGACGGCGATTTCGTCATCGTCAATGAGCGGCAAAGCGCTGACAACGGGGAAATGGTGATCGCCCTCGTCGACGGCAACTCGGCAACCGTCAAGAAGCTCTATCGCGAAAAGGATGGCCGGATCCGCCTCCAGCCCGCGAACGAGGCAATGGCGCCGATCTACGTTCATGAGAACGACATTTCCATTCAGGGGATCGTCGTTGGAGTTCTGCGGCGCTGTTAGGCGGCGGGTGAGCAGGCGGCGCGGAGTTTTTCCAGCGCCGCCCATCCCTTTCCCTCGTCGAGCGCCAGCCGTGCGGCGTTCACACCGTCGGTGAAGTCCCGGACCTTCCCGCTGACGTGAATTGCTGCGGCCGCGTTGAGAATCACCGCGCCGCGCGCAGCTGCAGTGCCCCCTCCCTGCAGGATTGCGGTGATGATTCGAGCGTTGTCCGCGGGGTCTCCCCCTGCAAGCTCCGTGGCGTCGTTCGCCCCGAGGCCGTAGTCCGCCGGGTCGATCGTCCATTCCGACATCGATCCACCTCGTATCTCGACGACCCGCGTAACTCCGAGCGGGGATATCTCGTCGAGGCCTGGCTCGCCGTGAACAACCATCGCATGAACGCTTCCGAGCTCGGCGAGCGCGCCGGCAAGGATTGGCACGCGGTAGGAATCAGCTACACCGACAACCTGCCGGGTCGCGCCGGCTGGATTGGCGAGAGGTCCGACGATGTTCATGACGGTCGGGATGCCGAGCTCCCGCCTGATCGGGCCGACGTGGCGCATTGCCGGATGCATCGATGGCGCGTACATGAAAACGATCCCTGCGGAGTCGAGGGCGCGCGCCATCACGGGGAGGGTTGCCTCGATGCCGACTCCGAGCGCTTCGAGGACATCGGCGCTGCCGCAGCGCGAAGTGAACGACCGGTTGCCGTGTTTTGCGATGCGGACTCCCGCGCCGGCGGCAACGAGAGCAGCGGCTGTAGAGATGTTGAAGGTCTGCACGGCCCCTCCGCCGGTGCCGCACGTGTCGACAAGATCACCGGGATCGTCGACTGGCAACCTGATCATCACTTCGCGAAGTGCGCGGACAACTCCGGCAACTATCTCCGCTGTTTCCCCCTTCACGCGAAGGCCCGCGAGCATTGCGGCAATCTGCACGGCCGTTGCCTCGCCACGCATTATCACGCGGAACGCAGCCGCCGCATCCTCTGCCGACAGCGGCTGGTGGTGCGCGAGCATCGTTATTGCGCCTTGAAGCGCCGACTGGGCCTGAGGGGCGGTCACGTTAATCAGGCCGGCGAACGGAGCGCCGCGCGGATCTTTTCTATCACTTCTGCCGGCTCCGCGTTGCCTTGATGCTCCAGCGCACGCTCGATCTGGTAGACCTTATCAGAGTGGGCGCGCGCGGCTTCCGCCTGTGAGTGAAGCTCTACGTGGGCCTCCTCCAGCCGCCCGACTGCCTGGGCAATCTGGTCCTCCACGGCTGACAAGCGCTCCGTCCGCCGTTGCAGCTCGTCATTTGCCTGAGCAAGCATTCGCTCGAGCTCGGCGATTCGCGCAGCTTCTCTCTCGCCCGGCGCAGCTGTGGCGCTCCTGGCATCCTCGAGTTCGGCTTTGAGCTGCCTGACCGCGTGGTTGTACTCCCCGTGAATATTCCGGGTCAGCTCCTCGAGCGTCCGGACGGCCTCGAACCTCGCCTCGTGCTCCGTCATTCTCTCGAAAGCCAGCGAGAAGAGATCGAATGCGGGCGAAAGGCGCTCGCTGATCCGTGGTCCGAAACGCCGCCTGGGCTCGTACAGCGCAATGAAGCCGGCCAGCTCGCCGTCGAGATTCAATCCCCGCACCGACAGTATCCCCCCCTGCGCCGCGGGCGTCACTCCGAGAAGCTTCATGTAGTCGTCCGACTCCGCCCCGAAGTCAGCGATCGCCGAGCCCATGTTGAGGGCGCGGCGGATCGGCGCAGGCAGATGGTCGATGGCAACGGTGAGCGGGGTCCGCGAGACGACATCCCCTGACGGGCTGAGGCGCTCGGTTATGAGCTGGCGCCGCGAATCACATATGAAGAGAGCCAGCTGAGCCGCGCGCTCGACGTCCATCACTTCGTGATGAAGCAGCGTCAGGGCCGCGTCCGGGTCGCGCGCCGCGGAGAGTACGGTCGCCAGCGTAGCTAGAGTTCGAGGTGCCATTGTGTCCGTGTGAGGGCGCGCTACCGAGTTTGGCTTTGGCTACTATGAAAGTCAACGTGCTTGTAGCGAGTCAGCTCGGTGAATTCTCCTGCTTTGCGGATTGAGTACCTTGCAACTGAGGTCTATTAGTAGCGTTGGGCTACTATTCATCGCCGTGGTGCGGAAGAACAAAGCAATGGGGGTGAGACCGGTGAGACCGGTGAGGAAAACCTGGGGTTAACAAAAACCTAAGGGACCAGAAGATGCCCCCCTGCCAGTCCCGGTGGCAGGGAGTCCTGAGACCGCAAGGGTCCTCAGTTCGGAGTCGCAGCCAGGCAACGTGTTTGCTGGGTGTCTGGCGCTGCGATAATTTGCGCAATGGAATCGCGAACGCTGCAGCTCGTTCTCCAATATGACGGAGCGGGGTTCGCCGGGTGGCAACGGCAGCCCGATACGCGGACCGTTCAGGGGGTGATCGAGGAAGCAATGCAGCGGCTTTGCGAAACGCACGTAAGCGTCCTCGGCGCCGGCAGAACCGATGCCGGTGTGCATGCGCTCGGGCAGGCCGCCGGGGTCCGGGTACGCGAACGGTGGAGTCCCGCGGTGTTGATGCGCGCGCTCAACGCCGTTCTTCCCCGCGACGTCAGAGTCTCCGCGTGTCATGAGATGGTTCCCGATTTTCACGCCCGGTACAGCGCCATCTCCAGGTCGTACCGATACCTCGTCGGCACAGACGCCGAGGCTGAGAATCCTTTCAGGGCTCCGGGAGAACTCGCGTGGAAGCGGGGAGTGGACCGTGGCTTGCTCGATGAAACGGCGGAGATGATAACCGGTGATCACTGTTTCAGGGGGTTTGCGGTGAAGGGCACCGCTCCCGAGACCGACGACCACCGCAGCATCGTTTACGAGGCGGGATGGCAGGACCGTGAGGGAGGGCTGGCGTTCACGATTCGCGCGAACCGGTTTCTCCACCACATGGTGCGGTTCATCGTGGGTACGATGCTGGACATCGCCGCGGGACGGAGGCAGCCGGGAGTCATCCTGCGGTTGCTCGCCGCGGACGACAACCGGGAGGCATCGCCCCCCGTGCCGCCACACGGGCTTTACCTCGAAAGTGTAGAATACCCTCGTGAACTCTACATGGTGACTCGATGAACATCTTCGTGGAAAGCGTTTCCATTGACGAGATCAGGCAGTTCTTCCACGCCGGCCTCGCCGATGGAGTCGTGCTTGCCGATTCTGATTATGGAGGCAGTGGATCATCGGAGGGCCAGGGTCTCATCTCGGTAATTTCGCAGGAGTTCGCAATTCCGGTGTGCGTCGAGATAGCTGCAATCAACGGCGACGACATGTATCGCGAAGCTCGTGAGCTCGCGAAGATCTCGGACAGTATCATCGTTCAACTCCCTCTCATCGAGGACGCAATCGAGCCGATGCACCGGCTTGGCCTGGAGGGAGTGGACGTCTGCGCGAATTTTGTGTACACCGGCGCGCAGGCAGTTCTCGCGGCCAAGGCGGGCGCTTCAAGTGTAAGAATATCCATCGCCGATCTCGATGCGCATGGGCGAATGAGCTTTGACGTCGTCAGCGAGATCAGGACGCTCCTCGAGGCGGGCAATTGTGAGTGTGATGTGATGGTCGCCTCACCGCGGACCAGCACCGAGTTCACCGAGTCGATAAACGCCGGGGCGCAGACTGTCTCGATGGCGCCCCACGTTCTTCAGTCGCTCCTGCTCCATCCACTGACTGACCGGGCCGTTGACCGGTTTCTCAGGCGCTCTTTCCCGCAGGCCAAAGGTTCACTGAAACAATGAAATGGCTACTGGCGCTGCCGGCCGCAGTAATGCTTGCATCGTGCGGGGGAGAGTCCCTTCCCTCCGCCGACGCGCGTCAGCTGCCGGCGCAGTCCGAGCAGATCCACGCACAACGGCGCACCGCAATCACATCCGCGGTCGAGAGGGTGGCTCCGTCGGTTGTGACAGTTCAGACGGAAGTCGTCGAACGGGTGCCGGCCGATTTCTACGAGCAGTTCTTCGGCGGCCGCTCCGGCCGACGCGCATCGGCCGGACTCGGCTCGGGATTCATAGTCCGTCCCGATGGCGTCATCGTAACGAATGCTCATGTCGTAAGCGGGGCGACGAGAATCTTCGTTGCCTTGCGTGATGGCACCCGATACCCGGCGCGGCTCCTCGGTGCGGATGAGACGAACGACCTGGCGGTAGTGAAGATCGAAGCAACAGACCTTCCCGTGGCGCCCCTCGGCAGCTCCACGAATCTCCTGATAGGTGAGTGGGCGATCGCGATCGGCAGCCCGTTCGGGTTTCTGCTCGCCAATACCGAGCCGAGCGTGACTGCGGGGGTGGTCAGTGGCACCGGGCGGAACCTGGCGGCCGAAGGCGATGGTGTCGGAGTCTACGTCGACATGATCCAGACGGACGCTTCGATAAATCCGGGAAATTCGGGCGGTCCGCTGGTCAATGCGATGGGTGAAGTCATCGGCGTGAACAGCTCGATCTACACACCCACCGGCGGCTCGGTCGGGCTTGGCTTCGCGATTCCAATCAACCGCGCAAAGCGGGTTACGGAAGACCTTCTTGCCCACGGCGTAATCAGGAGGCCATGGGTCGGTATCAAGCTTCAGCAACCTTCACCCGCGCTTGCGAGGGCAAGAGCAAGCGGTGTTGCCGTGAGCTCGGTGGTCCCCGGGTCGCCCGCGGCGCGCGCAGGGATCAGAGTCGGCGACACGCTGGTGAAATCGCGCGACCGGGCCGTTTTCAGTATCTACGACTGGGAAGCCGAGCGTCTCGAGCTCCGCGTGGGTGAAGAGATACCCCTGGTTCTGCGGAGAGGCGGGCGTGAGAACCGGGTCTCGGTGCGCGTCGCGGACCTCCCCGAAGTCGACGCGCCGAAGGTCACGGTCCTACGGGAGATTCAGCTTGTCACGCTCAACGCGGCGATTCGCGCCGAGCGCAACATCAGGCGAGCGAGTGGCGCACTCGTGCAGAGTGTTACGCCCCGCATCGCCGAGCAACTCGGTATTCAGGCGGGTGATGTGATTCTCCAGATCAACCGCGTTCCGGTTGCCGATGCTGAGGCAGCCGCCCGCGCGCTAGACTACTACGCGGGCCGCGGCGCGATCGTCATGTACATAGAGAGGCAGGGTCAGGTTTACACGACAGAGTTCGTGATACAGTGACCCACGACTCCTACTCTTCCCCGCTTGGGAGCAGGTATGCGTCGCGCGCGATGCTCCAGCTGTGGTCGCCGCGTACTCGCTACGGGCTGTGGCGACGGCTCTGGCTGACTCTCGCCGAGGTCCAGCGCGAGCTTGGCGTCGACATCCCAGTCGAAGCGATCGACCAGATGAGGGGGAACCTTGACGACATCGACTTCGATGCGGTAGCCGCATACGAGAGAAGGTTCCGTCACGATGTGATGGCTCACGTTCACGCGTTTGGCGACGCCGCGCCGGCTGCCAAGCCGTGGATCCATCTCGGCGCCACGAGCGCATTCGTGACCGACAACGCTGACCTCATCCTGATGCGACGCGGCCTTGACCTGCTCGGCGGCCGGGCGATCGGCGTGCTGCGCGATCTTTCCGCATTCGCTCGGGAGTGGCGGGCCCTGCCGACGCTCGGCTACACGCACCTTCAGCCGGCGCAGCTTACCACTGTCGGCAAGCGCGCGACGCTGTGGATCCAGGACCTCGTGCTCGATCTCCGGGATCTCGAGTATCGACGGTCGACGATGCCCTTTCGCGGCGTGAAGGGCACGACAGGGACGCAGGCCTCCTTCCTCGAGCTGTTCCGCGGCGATCACGACAAGGTGCGAAAGCTCGATGAGCTCGTGACATCGCGGATGGACTTCACTTCGGCGCTGGCGGTCACCGGGCAGACATACACCAGGAAGATCGACGCGGGAGTGCTCTCGATCGTGTCGGGCATCGCCGCGAGCGCGGCGAAGTTCGCTGGTGATATAAGGATGCTCCAGTCGTTCGGCGAGGTCGAGGAGCCGTTCGAGGATGAGAAGATCGGCAGCTCAGCGATGGCGTACAAGCGCAATCCCATGCGGTCGGAGCGTATAAACTCCCTCGCGCGCTTCGTGCTTTCTCTCGAGGGAAATGCGAACCAGACGCACAGCGTGCAGTACTTCGAGCGTACTCTCGATGATAGCGCGAACCGGCGGTTGGCGATTCCCGAGGCATTTCTCGCGGCGGACGCGATTCTCATCCTCATGTCGAACGTGGCCGGCGGACTGAAAGTGCACCCTGCCAGGATAAGGCAGCGGATGGACGCGGAGCTCCCGTTCATGGCGACGGAGAAGCTGATAGTGAAAGCAGTAGAGGCCGGTGGTGACAGGCAGGCAGTGCACGAGGTGATCCGCCGTCACTCCATGGCATCTGCGAAGGCGATGAAAGATGGGGCTCCCGCCAACGACCTCCTCGACCGACTCGCTGCGGACCCGGAATTCGGAATTTCCGCGGATGATATTGCAGCTGCGACCGATGCGTCCGGGTTCACCGGGCGTGCCCCGGAGCAGGTCGACGAGTTTCTCTCCTCGGTTGTGGAGCCCCTGCTCGCCGGAGCGGATATCACGAAAGCGGAAGATCTCGAGATCAGGGTCTGATGGCGCTGTCCGGTACCAGGTTACCCCTTCGACTCCTCCGGAAGGGCAAGGTTCGCGATGTATACGAGATCGACGAGGAGATAGTGCTGCTCGTCGCGACTGATCGCGTCAGCGCCTTCGATGTCGTAATGGCTGAGCCGATTCCCCACAAGGGCCGAGTGCTGACACAGCTCACCGCGTGGTGGCTGAATATTCTCGAGCCGCATGTGCGTCACCATCTCCTCAGCACCGACGTCGCCGATTTTGTGGCGATCGAGCCGGAGCTCGGCGAGCACGTCGATGTTCTCGAGGGTAGGTCGATGCTCTGCCACCGTGCCTCGGTGTTCCCAGTCGAATGCGTTATCAGGGGATACATCACCGGGTCCGCGTGGAAGGAGTATTCCTCTTCGGGAACACTGGCCGGGGAAAGGCTGGCTTCAGGGTTACGCGAGTCTGAGCGGCTCCATGATCCGGTTTTCAGCCCGGCAACCAAAGCGGAGGAAGGTCACGACGAGAACATCCCGATTTCCCGGATGGAAGAAATCGTCGGTGCCCGGGCGTCCGCCGAGCTCGAGAGACTTACGAGAAAGATCTACCGGATAGGTAGTGATGTGGCGCTGGCGTCCGGAATAATCATCGCTGACACCAAGCTGGAATACGGTTTACTGCGAGGCACAGAGCTGGGGACGAGTACGCAGAGAAGTGCGCGTGGTGGCAATGGCAGCGTGGGTCGGGGCGACGACGAGTTCGATGCCTCGCGTGTTATATTAGTGGATGAGGTGCTGACGCCGGATAGCTCACGTTTCTGGCCCGCCGACAGGTTCGAACCAGGTCATTCGCAGCCGAGCTTCGACAAGCAGCCGCTTCGGGATTATCTGGAGAACGAGCGTCGCGAGGGCCGATGGAACGGAGAGCATCCGGCGCCGCCGTTGCCGGGAGAAGTGGTGGAGGCCACAAGCGAGCGTTATCTCGAAATCTTCCGCCGCCTTACACATTTCCCGCTGGACACCGGAGCAGCTCATTGAACTTCGCCCGCGAAGGATATCCGTTCATCGGCATCGCCATGGCGCTTGCCGCCGCCACGTTCGCGCTGGCGCTGTCGCGCCGCTCGTGGGCGCTCTGGCTCCTGGCCATCGCGATGACAGTCATCGCGCTGTGGGTCGCCTACTTTTTCCGCGATCCTGAACGAACGGGCGAGCGAGGCTCCGCCATAGTGGTAGCTCCGGCCGATGGAAAGCTCATCATGATCACTGAAGTCGATGAGCCTGCCTTTATCGGCGGCCGTGCCGTCCGCCTTTCGATCTTCATGAACGTGTTCAATGTTCACGTGAACCGGTATCCTGTTGACGGGACCGTCAGCTACGTCCACTACAATCCGGGCAAGTTCCTCAACGCCGCGGCAGAGAAGTCGAGCATCGAGAACGAGCAGAGCTCGGTGGGAATCGAATCAGGCCGTTACCGGATCCTGGTGCGCCAGATAGCCGGCCTGGTGGCGCGGCGGATCGTCACCTACAGCCGCGAAGGCGAAGCCGTGAAGCAGGGCGAGCGGATGGGCCTCATCAGGTTCGGGTCAAGGGTCGACGTCTTCATGCCCGTCGAATCGAAGCTGCGAGTGAAGCTCGGCGAACTCACGACGGCCGGGACCACCGTGCTGGCCGACCTGCCACCGCAATAATGGCAGACGATGCGCAGCCGCTGACGATGAACCCGCCGCGCCGGATGAGGCGCGCCGTCGTGATCCTCCCGAGCGGGCTTACACTCGCGAATCTCTTCTGCGGGATCTTCGCGATCGTATCGGCAACCCGCGGGCAGTTCGACTTCGCCGGACTGCTGATCGTGCTTGGCGGAGTAGCTGACGCGCTCGACGGCAGGGTTGCACGCGCGACAGGCAGCGGATCGAGGTTCGGGTCCGAGCTCGATTCGCTCGTCGACCTCATAACGTTCGGCGTTGCGCCGGCGATGATCATGTACTTCGCGGTCCTGAATCGTGAAGGGTGGGAATGGCTCATCGTTTTTCTCTACGTCACCTGTGCGGCAATCCGCCTTGCAAGGTTCAACGTCGAGCAAGCCGGCCGGGCAAAGCGGTATTTCCATGGCCTGCCAAGCCCTGCGGCGGGGATGACACTCGCCACCTACTACTGGTTCAGCCAGAGCCCGCTTTATAACGACACGATCCTCGGCGACCTGCCCTGGCATTTCTGGCTCCGGTTCCTGATGCTGGCGCTGGCGTTCCTGATGATCAGCAACGTCTCGTATCCAGCGGTCCCGAACATCGGGTACAAATCGCTTAGCCAGATCCTCGGCGGGCTGGTGGTGGTGGGAGTCATTGTGGGAATGATCGTGCTTCGGAAGCAGTTCTACTTCCCTGCGCTTGTCATGTACGTGCTGTACGGCGTGGGCAAGACAGTCTTGTTCGGATTCATTGGCAAGAGGCCGCGGGGTGACGTGCCCGTCATATCCGACGACGATGAAGACTTCGAGCCGGATGCGCAGATTCTGGTGCCCGACATTGCGCCCGAGCCGGACGCAACTCAACGCCGGCGGCGCGGCCGCCCGTACCCGCGAAGCGACAAGCCCCGCGGCTTTCCTCCAAAGCCCCCAGAGGACCCGACACAGTGAAGCCGTACCGCGTCTCAGTGCACATCACGCCACGAAAGGGAATTCTCGATCCGCAGGGCAAGGCAGTTGAAGGCGCGCTTCATTCGCTGGGGTTTCCGGAGGTGCGCGACGTGCACGTTGGACGGCATATCGTGATCGAGACCGAAGCAGCAAACGATGACGAGGCCCGCGACTCGGTTCGCCGCATGTGTGAGCGGCTCCTTGCAAACCCGGTCACCGAAGACTTCGAGATAGAGTCGGCCAGCGAAAGATGAAGTTCGGCGTCGTGACGTTCCCGGGTTCAAACTGCGACTACGACGCTTATCGCGCAGTGGTCGACACCTTCGGTGAAGAAGCATCCTACATCTGGCACAAGGATCACGATCTCCAGGACGCGGACGTCGTCATTCTGCCGGGCGGGTTCAGCTATGGAGACTACCTCCGGCCGGGGGCCATCGCGCGATTCAGCCCGGTGATGCAGGAAGTGATCGCGCACGCGAAACGCGGCGGGCCGGTGCTCGCCATCTGCAACGGCTTTCAGATCGCCTGCGAGGCAGGCCTTCTCCCGGGAGCCCTTCTCCGCAACGAGTCGCTTCAGTTCGTGTCGTCGGCCGTCAATCTCCGCGTAGAGAACGCCTCGACGATGTTCACCTCCGAATACCGCGAGGGGCAGGTCATCACAGTGCCGATCGCGCATGGTGACGGCCGGTTCACTGCCGACGACGGCATAGTGAGCGACCTTGAAGAGACCGGAAGGGTCGTTTTCCGTTACGTGTCTCCCGCTGGCGAAGTCGATCCGGCCTTCAATCCCAACGGCTCGGTCAATGCCATCGCCGGTATCGTCAATGAAGCAGGCAACGTTCTCGGCATGATGCCCCATCCCGAACGCGCGCTCGACGACACGCTCGGCTCGAGCGACGGGCGGGCGCTCTTTGAGTCGCTGCTGGCGAAGGTTGAGGCCTGATGAGCAGGGTCCTTCCCCGCCCCGGCGACCCGGCGATCACCCCGGAGCTTGTCGCCGAACACGGGTTGACTGCCGAGGAGTACGAGCGGCTGGTGGCGATGCTGGAGCGCGAGCCGACGTTCACCGAGCTCGGAATCGTGAGCGCACTGTGGAGCGAGCACTGCTCGTACAAGCATTCGCGCAACCTTCTCAAGACGCTCCCGGTCTCGGCCCCGTGGGTTCTCCAGGGTCCGGGCGAGAATGCCGGCGTGATCTCGATAGGCGACGGGCTTGCCGTCGCGTTCAAGATCGAGTCGCACAATCACCCTTCGGCGGTCGAGCCGTATCAGGGAGCGGCGACCGGAGTCGGCGGAATTCTCCGGGATGTTTTCACGATGGGTGCGCGGCCGATCGCTATGCTCAACTCGCTCCGTTTCGGCTCGCTGGATAACGCGAGGGTGAGATATCTCTTCGCCGGGGTGGTAAAGGGGATCGGAGACTACGGCAACTGTGTCGGCATTCCAACCGTTGCCGGCGAGATAGTCTTCGATCCGGCATATGAAGGCAATCCGCTCGTTAACGCGATGTGCGTCGGTCTGATGCATGAAGAGGATCTCATCCGCGCAAAGGCGGAGGGCGTGGGGAACCCGATCATCGCGGTTGGCGCGCGCACGGGTCGTGACGGCATCCATGGCGCATCGTTCGCATCGGAGGATCTGTCGGAGGCGAGTGACGCGAAGCGCCCTCGCGTGCAGGTCGGCGATCCATTCACCGAGAAGCTGCTTCTCGAGGCGAGTCTCGAGCTAATCAGGAGCGGCCACATCGTCGCGATTCAGGACATGGGCGCGGCGGGGCTCACGTCATCGTCCGCTGAGATGGCCGAACGCGGCGACGCGGGCGTTACAATCGATGTAACGAAGGTTCCGGTTCGTGAAACGGGGATGACGCCATACGAGATCCTGCTCAGCGAGAGCCAGGAGCGGATGCTCGTGGTTGCCCACCGCGGCAGGGAGTCCGAGGTGAGGGCAATCCTCGCCAAGTGGGACCTTGCTGCCGAAGTGATAGGTGAAGTCATTTCCGAGCCGGTCTACCGCGTGACGGAAGGCGATACTGTAGTTGCCGAGTTTCCCGGTTCGCGCCTTGTAACAGAGTGCCCGCGCTACACTCCCGAAGCGAGAGAGGACGACGGTATTCGCGCGCTGCGCGAGCAGGACGTCTCCGCGATTCCGGAGCTGCCTGAGGAAGCTGATCCTGCGTGGACTTTACGGAAGCTCCTGTCATCGCCGACCATCGCCAGCAAGGCGTGGGCGTATCGCCAGTACGATTCGACGGTTCGCACGAATACGATGATCGGGCCCGGCGGCGATGCGGCAGTGCTCAGGATCCGCGGGACGGACAAGGCGATTGCTGTGAAGACTGACTGCAATGGCCGGTACACGTATCTCGACCCGCGGAACGGGGGACGCATCGCCGTCGCGGAAGCCGCCCGCAACGTCGCCTGTACCGGTGCTCGCCCGATGGCGATTACGAACTGCCTGAACTTTGGCAACCCGAAGCGCCCCGCGGTGTTCTTCCAGCTTCGAGAGGCGATCGCCGGAATGGGTGAAGCGTGTACCGCCCTCGAGACTCCGGTGACTGGCGGGAATGTCTCGCTCTATAACGAGAGCCCCAAGGGCGCCGTTTACCCGACTCCGGTCGTCGGAATGGTCGGTCTCATCGAGAATGTGAAGCATGTGACGCGCTCGACGTTCTCGACACCCGGGGACACGATTCTCGTGTTTGGCGAAACGCGCGATGAGCTTGGCGGGTCGGAATATCTGGCGACGATTCACGGAGTCGTGGCCGGCCAGCCGCCTCCTTGCGACCCGGTGGCCGAGCGACGGGCGATCGATGCTCTTCTCGAGTCGATAGCGGCCGGGGCGGTGACTTCGGCGCACGACTGCAGCGACGGCGGCCTCGCCGTGGCACTGGCCGAATGTTGCATTGCTGATCGCGTGAGGCAAACGGGTGCCGACGTCTCAATCGATACGACAGCATCAGTGCAGGCACGCGGTGCGCTTTTCGGCGAATCCCAGGCCCGCTTCGTCATAAGCTCGAGGGATGCTGCGGCGGTGGAGGCGATCGCCCGGCGGCACGGCGTACCGGTGGCGCGCATCGGTGTCGTGACCGAGCGTGAAGCCGGACTGACGATCCGCGCGCCCGGCAGCACAATTGCTTCTGACATCGATTCGCTCTCCGTTGCGTGGCACGATGCAATACCTTCGATAATGGCTGGGCCCGCGGTCACGCTCGCGCCCGCCGAGCCCGCGTTGGCAGGAGTCTAGGACATGTGCGGCATATTCGGGATTCACGGCCACCCTGACGCGGCAAGCCTGTCCCACCTCGGGCTCTACTCGCTGCAGCATCGCGGGCAGGAGTCGGCAGGCATCGTCACGACGAATCGCGAAACAGGCGCGCGCGCACTCAAGACGATGGGGCTCGTTTCGGAGGGGCTCCGCGCCCACGAGCTCGCCGCGATGGACGGCGATGTCGCGATCGGACATACCCGCTACAGCACGGCCGGATCTTCGACGATAGAGAACGCCCAGCCCGTTCTCGTGAGATTCCGTGAAGGGCACATCGCGCTTGCGCACAACGGCAACCTCACAAACGCGACTGAGATGCGCCGCGAGCTCGAGGACGCGGGGTCGATTTTCGCATCGACGATGGATTCCGAGGTGCTCGTGCATCGCATCGCGCGCTCCGCGTCGCCGACCCCTGAGGGCAAGCTTGCGGATGCGCTTCAGAACGTGGAGGGCGCGTACTCACTCGTCGTCACCATCGGAGATACGCTGCTCGCCGCGCGCGACCCGCGCGGATGGCGTCCGCTCGTAATTGGAAAACTCGGCGACTCGTACGTATTCGCTTCCGAGAGCTGCGCCCTCGACATCGTTGGCGCGAAGGCGATACGCGAAGTCGAGCGTGGCGAGATCGTGGCTGTTGATCGGGATGGAATGAGGACGTCGAAGCCCCTGCCGCCGAAGGAAGGAAGGCAGTGCGTGTTCGAGTACGTTTACTT
>JBBQZF010000013.1:0-28970 GCA_038208015.1 Gemmatimonadales bacterium | reverse complement strand
AGATTATCCGCTTCGAGACGAGCACGATTCTCTAGCAACCTGACGAGGCGCTGTGGCGACCAGTCAGAGGCAATCACAAGCCGCGCATTGCGGGTGAGCTCGAGCGACTTGCCGCCTGGCGCGGCGCATAAATCCGCGACGAGTGCTCCCGGCGGAATCGCCGCGTACTGAGTGACGAGCGTGGAGCCCGGATCCTGAACGAAGAACAGGCCCTGCTTGAAGGCGCCAAGCTCGGTCAGTGAAATCCCGCCCGAGATCTGGATGCTGTCACGCGCGAGCGGCGCGTCCTCGACATCTACGCCCGACGCCTCGAGCATCGCCTCGAGCTGCTCGCGAACTATGCCATATGGCCTCAGCACCACTGGCGCCTCGGCGTTGTTCTTCATCAGCAGGATCGAGGTTTCCTCCTCTCCCCAGCGCGACAGCCAGCGGCCCACCAGCCATCTCGGGTGCGAGTACTTCTGCGCGAGGGCGTCGAGGCTGTCTTCAGGTGCCGGAACGAAAAGATCTCCTCGTTCCCTGTCTATCCGGCGCAGCACGGCGTTGACGAGCTTGCTCGCTCCGATCCCATGTCTCACCTTCGCGAGCTCCACCGTCTGCGCGATCGCCGCATACGCCGGCACGCTGCCCATGTTGATCAGCTGGTAGACGCCGAGGCGCATGAGATCGACGAGATCGTCATCGACCCCGCTCAATCCACCGCGGACGCGCTCCTCGAGGATGGCGTCGATTACGCCCCGCTGCCGCAGCATTCCATAGACGAGCTCGCGCAGCCACCGTCTATCCCGTGCGTCGAGCCCTGATGTCCGTCGCTCGAACGAGCTGTCGAGCATCTCGCCCGAGCGCAGATCCGCGCAGATCCCCGCGGCCGCTACACGCGCCTGGGTGACCCCGCCAACGACAACCTGAACCCCTCCGTCGTGCGAGTTCATGACTCGAGCATGCCTTCAACCGGGGACGAAGGCACTGCGACCTCGCGCCTTGGCATCCTTCCCGCCAGGTACGCATGCCGTCCCGCATCGACAGCGAGGCGCATGGCTGTAGCCATCCTGACAGGGTCCGAGGCAGCAGCGATCCCCGTATTCATGAGAATGCCGTCAACGCCCTGCTCCATGACGATGCATGCATCGGACGCAGTGCCGACGCCTGCATCCACGATGACCGGTACGCTGAGCCGCTTCTTGATTGTCCTTATCGCATGAGGATTGAGCATGCCGAGGCCGGACCCGATCGGCGATGCGAGGGGCATTACGGCGACCGCGCCGGCTTCCTCGAGCCGAAGTGCAGTGATCAGGTCGTCATTCGTGTATGCCATCACCTTGAAACCCTCACCTACGAGCGTCCGCGTCGCCTCGAGCAACCCCGCAGTGTCCGGAAGGAGAGTTTCCTCGTCCCCGATCACCTCGAGCTTCACCCATTCGTTGAACCCGGCAGCGCGGGCAAGACGCGCGTAGCGAATCGCCTCGTCAGCGGTGTAACACCCGGCCGTATTCGAGAGCAGGAAAAATCTGGAAGGGTCGAGGTCATGAAGGATGCTCTCCTCCCTCCCGCGGTCGAGGTCAACGCGGCGCACCGCGACGGTCACGACTTCGGCGCCCGACGCATCGATCGCGCGCATCATCTCCGCGCTGGACGAGTATTTCCCGGTTCCGACCATCAGGCGCGAACGAAACTCGCGGTCGCCGATCACCAGCGGCGCAAAGTCGAGCCCGGGTTCGATGGCGACCCCCATCAGCCACCCCCGACGAAATGAACGATCTCGACCACGTCGCCATGGCTGAGTTCGCGCTCAGGATACTCGTCACGGTCGCGGAGGATCGATCGGTTGTGCTCGATGACGACCAGCCGGGGGTCGATCTCGAGCGAGCCGAGGAGGCTCGCAATAGTGCTATTCCGCGCCAGCTCCCGGGGAGCGCCGTTGACCGTCAGCGTAATCATTCCGCTCGCTTCCGGACTCTGAATCATAAGCTGAAATATAGCGCGTGACGGGCTCTGAAAACGCTGTCGCGGCAGCAGGTGAGAGGCGCGTTCCCGCGCCATCCGAGCTGCCCTGAAGGACCGCCTGAGCCCTGTCCCAGTCGGCTCCGCGAATCGTCGCCACTCCATGCGCGCCCGCGCGGAGGAGCGACGGCACATCCTCCGGCGTGACCCCGCCGATGGCGATTACCGGAAGGCTGACCGCTGATGCAACCCGCTCGATGAACTCGATCCGCGCAGGTTCGCGGCCGCCATGGCTCGGAGTCTCGAAGACGGTCCCGGCAACGCACCACGCGGCACCTGCAGCTTCCGCCGCCAGCGCTTCCTCCACGCTGTGGATGCTCGTCCCCACCGGCATGTCGCCCGAAACGAGAAGTGCATCGGCAACCTCGAGCGAGTGGGAGGCAAGCTGGGCGCCCCGCGCGCCGACAGAGCGGGCGACGTCGACCCGGTCGTTGACGATCAGCCAGCATCCCGATTCCTCCTGCATCACCGCAAGCTCCCGGGCGATGTCGTGGAACCGTCTCCCATCGAGCCGGGAAGACCTGAGGTGCACAGCGCCCCGCGGACCTAGTGCGCGCATAATTGACGCGGCGCGCGACACAAAATCCTTCTGGAGCACCGCTCTCGAATCGGTGACCGCGTGAACGACGGGGAAGTCGCGCAGCACACGGCGATCCGTCATGTGCCCAGGGTATCCCCGGTCGTGATGCCCCGACCGCGCGACCATTCACCGCCGGTCATGCGGCCCTTGCCTGCGGGCTTCACGTCGCGAACCGAGAGGAGCCCGTCCCCGCAGGCGACCATCAGTCCCTGCCGAACACCAACCACACGGCCAGGTTCGGCCGCGACTGTCTCACCGTGCTCGGGACGCGCCCCAAACAGCTTTACGTCGAGGCCGCCAAGCGTCGTGAAGGCGCCCGGCTTGGGGTCGTACGCCCTGATGATCCGCGAGACTTCCTCCGCACTGAGAGTCCAGTCGACCCGCGCATCCTCCCGCGTGACCTTCGGCGCGTAAGTGGCGAGCGACGAATCCTGCGGTGTTTCGGCGGCTTCGCCGACCGAGATCAGCGCGAGAGCTTCGACCAGAGTCAGCGCTCCCAGCTCGGAGAGTCTCATCTGGAGCTCGCCGTATGTCTCGTCGTCGAGGATAGGCACCGTGGCGGTAAGGATGATCGGCCCCGCGTCGAGAGCCGGAATCATCCGCATTATCGTGACGCCGGTCTGCGTGAATCCCTGCCGGATCGCTGCCTGAATCGGCGCCGCCCCGCGCAGGAGCGGGAGCAGGGATGCGTGGATGTTGAGTGTCCCGAGCCGCGGCAGGTCTATCATCGCCTTCGGCATGATGTGTCCGTATGCGACGACGATTGAGATGTCGGGCTTCATCAGTTCGATCATCCCGATGAACTCGGGATCCTTCGGGCTCGCGGGCTGGAAGCAGGGAAGCTGCTCCTCCAGCGCGATCTGCTTCACCGGCGGCGCGGCGACCGTGCGCGATCTTCCCTGCGCCTTGTCGGGCTGGGTCACTACGCCGACAACTTCGAATCCCTCGCCGATCAGCGCCCGCAGGGGAGCGGCGGCGAACTCGGGCGTCCCCCAGAAGAGGACGCGCATCTACAGCTCGCCTTCGCTGTGGAGAGGGCCTTTCTTCTCGGTGGTGACGCGCCGGACGAAGCCGGGATAATCACCCTTTCGTTTCTCCCAGTCCGACATCACTGACCGTCGCTTCAACACGCTCAGGTAGTCGATGAAGAGCTTGCCGTGAAGATGATCTATCTCGTGCTGAAGGCAGCGGCCGAGCAGCTCATTTGCCGTTACCTCGTAAGTTTCGCCGAGCTCGTTTTTCGCCCGCACCGTCACCCGGTTGGCGCGCGTGACGTCGCCATACACGTCGGGGATCGAGAGGCACCCTTCTTCGGCTCGCGCCGTTCCCTCGTCGTCGATGATCTCGGGATTTATCAGCGTGTATTTTGCGCCTTCGACGTCAACGACGGCGATGCGCTCGCTCCGTCCAACCTGGGGCGCGGCGAGGCCGATGCCTTCGGCGGCATACATCGTGTCGAACATCTCGCCGATGAACGCCCGGAGCTCATCGGTGATTTCGGCGACCGGCGTAGTGTCCTTTCTGAGCGCCGGGTCGCCAAGGACCCGGATGTCGAGGATCTTCACCCTTCCGAGGCGGGCGCGCCGGCAACGCGGCTCACTCGCGCGATTCGGCCCCGCTCTATCACGAGACGCGATTCACCGCTCTTGATCGTGAGCCGGTCCTCGTTCGGGACGCGCGTGTCGGATTTTTCCGTCGTCGCTTCCTTGATGTGAATCACCTCTCCAACGATCCCGCCGGCAGTGACGATCTCGTCGCCCCGCTTCACCTGCTTGATCATCGCCTCCTGCGCCTTCCGCTGTCTCTGGCCCGGCCGGATGAGGATGAAATAGAAGATGGCGAAGATGGCGCCATACATGAAAATCGGACCGAGCAGAGGGTTGCTCGCGCCCTGAAGCAGAAGTAGAGCGGGGTAGACGGGGGTCATGGACCTAGGCGTTGCGGGAGTGGTATGTGGTCAGCCAGTCACTGCTCCACGTTGCGAGTGTCCCGGCCACGATTGCCGCGCGGGCAGAGCGGGCCAGCGCGAGCAGGAAATGTACATTGTGCAGCGACAGGAGGCGCAGCCCGAGGATCTCGTCAGAGGTGAAAAGATGCCGTATGTAGGCCCGTGAGAAACGCCTGCAGGCGGAGCAGGCGCACTCCTCGTCCAGGGGGCGGGCGTCGTTCCTGAATTCCGCGCGCTTGATGTTGATCCGGCCGCCACTTGTGAAGGCGGTCCCGTTGCGGCCCATGCGGGTCGGCGCTACGCAGTCGAACAGGTCGACGCCGCGGAGAACCGCCTCGACTATGTCCTCGGGAAACCCGACCCCCATGAGGTAGCGCGGACGATTGCGAGCGAGTGCTTCGTCGACCACCTCCAGCATCTCGTACATCGCGGGCTTCGCCTCGCCGACCGAGAGCCCGCCGATCCCGAATCCCGCCCAGTCGTGCATCGACCCGATAGCCGTCGCCGCCTCCTGCCTCAGCTGGCTGTGAATCCCGCCCTGCACGATCGGGAACAGCGCCTGGCTCGAGCCGCTGCCGGTGAACGCGTCGAGGCACCGGCGGAGCCAGCGAAGGCTCCGCTCGCTCGCATCCCTGGCCGACCCTGCGTCAGACTGCCCGGGGATGACATGATCGAACTGCATTATCACGTCGGCGCCGAGGTTGCGCTCGATCTGCATGACGCTTTCGGGTGTGAAGAAGCGGCGTGAACCGTCGATGTGGCTCTGAAACTCGACGCCCTCCTCGCTGACCTTGCGGAGCTTGGCGAGCGAGAAGACCTGAAACCCGCCCGAATCCGTGAGGATCGGGCCGTCCCAGGCCATGAAGCGATGAAGTCCCCCGAGCTCCTTCACCAGCTCATCACCCGGCCTGAGGTGAAGGTGATATGCGTTGGAGAGGATCATCGACGCGCCCATTGCCGTGAGGTCCTCCGGATCGAGTGACTTCACCGTTGCGAGCGTTCCCACCGGCATGAACGCGGGGGTCTGCACGGGCCCGTGGGGCGTCGTGAAAGTCCCGGCCCTCGCCGCACCGGATTCGGCTTCTATCGAAAAGGAGAAAGACATGAAGCCATTAAACTAGATGATCACCATCGCGTCTCCGTACGAATAGAACCTGTATCCGGCAGCTTTCGCTTCGGCATACGCCCTCATAGTCAGCTCGTATCCCGCAAACGCGGCCACGAGCATGAGCAGGGTCGACCGGGGAAGATGGAAGTTCGTGATGAGATGGTCCACCGTGCGAAACCGCCAGGGAGGGCGGATGAAGATCCTGGTATCCCCGGCTCGCTCGACGAAGACACCGTCGGGCGGCAGCGCGCTCTCGAGCGTGCGGACGGACGTCGTTCCGACAGCCCAGACTTTGCCGCCGCGACTGCGAACGGAATTGAGAGTCGACGCCGCGTTGCCAGACAGCCAGTATGACTCCTCGTGCATCACATGCTGCGCCGGATCCTCGACGTCCACCGGCCTGAACGTGCCGGCTCCAACGTGGAGAACGACATCGGCGCGCTCGACATCCCTGGATGCCAGCGACTCGAGGAGACCGGGAGTGAAGTGCAGCCCCGCAGTGGGCGCCGCCACGGAGCCAGGTTCGCGGGCGTAGACAGTCTGGTACCTCTCTTCATCTGCGGGCTCGTCTCCACGCGATATGTATGGCGGAAGCGGGATGTGGCCGAAACGCGCGATCGCCTCGTCGAGCGGCAATGGCGAAAAGAGTCGCACGATTCGGGTGCGACGTTCGGTGGTCTCGAGGATCTCGACCTCGAGATCCGGACTTATGAACACGCGCCGGCCCGGCTTGAGCTTTCCGCCAGGGTGCACCATCGCCTCGTACCTGTTTTCCCCGAGATGCTTCAGCAACAGAAGCTCGGCAGGCGCTCCCGAATCGCGCGTTCCGAGGAGCCTGGCGCGGAACACCCGCGTTGTATTCACCACGATGACGTCTCCCGGCGGAATCATGGAGACTATGTCGCGGAACTTCAGGTGCCCGATCTCACCCGATGCGCGGTTCACGACCATGAGCCGGCTCTCGTCCCGCCGGCCGGCGGGATTCTGCGCTATCCGGTCCGGCGGAAGATCGAAATCGTAATCGCTCGTGAGCCTTCCGTCAGGCATCACCCGGTAGTCGCGGCAGGCCGCTGGCGAAATCCTGTCAGGCCTGAAACAGTGAAGGCTGTGCCGGGTTTCCGCCGGGCATCGTGAAACCGAAGTGCCTGTATGCCTGCGCGGTCGCCATGCGGCCGCGCGGCGTGCGCTGCAGGAATCCGTTCTGCACGAGAAATGGCTCGTAGACCTCCTCGATTGTGCCCGCGTCCTCGCCAACCGCCGCGGCTATTGTGGAGACGCCCACCGGCCCGCCGTCGAATTTCTCGATTATCGTCTTGAGAATGCGGCTGTCCATGTCGTCGAGCCCGAACTGGTCGACATCGAGGAGCTGAAGCGCATCCTTGGCGATGTCGCGCGTGATGCTCCCGCCCGATTTTACCTGCGCGTAATCCCTGATGCGGCGAAGCAGCCGGTTCGCGACACGCGGGGTTCCCCGCGAGCGGCAGGCAATCTCTTCAGCCCCGCCGTCGTCGATGTCGACCTTTATCACTTCCGCTGTCCGCCTGACGATCGTCTCGAGGTCGCTCGCCGGGTAGAAGTTGAGCCTCTGCTCGATTCCGAAGCGGGCCCGCATTGGAGGTGTCAGCATCCCGAGCCGCGTGGTGGCGCCGACAAGCGTGAACTTCTCGATCGGCATGGTGATCGTCTGCGCCTTCGGTCCCTCCGAGAGCCTGATATCGATGCGGTAGTCCTCCATCGCCGGGTAGAGGAATTCCTCTATCACGGGGCGGAGGCGGTGGATCTCATCGATGAAGAGAATGTCACCCTCGCGAAGGTTCGTCAGAGTCCCGACGAGGTCGCCCGGCTTCTCGAGCGCGGGGCCCGATGTCGTACGGATATTCACGCCCATCTCTCGCGCAATGAGCTCGGCCAGTGTCGTCTTTCCAAGCCCGGCCGGTCCGAAGAAGAGAGTGTGATCGAGCGGATCGCGACGGGAAAGGGCGGCATCTATGTAGATGCGCATGCTCTCCTTCACCTTCGGCTGCCCAATGAACTCGGCAAGGCGTTGGGGTCGGAGCGACAGCTCGACGACCGACTCGTCATCGAGAATTTCCGGGGTCGTGATCTCAGCGCGAGTCATCTACCAAATATATCCCGAAGCGTGGCGCCGGCATCGGCCAGGCGGGCCGTGACGTCTGCCGGAACGATGGGGCAAGAGCGCAATATGCGAAAGGAGAGAATCCCCCAGCTTGCGCATGCGCGAATGCTGGCGAATCTTGCTCCAGTGGAAACCCCCGTTCAGCCGGACACAGATTTCCGGAATCAGCTTGCCTCAGGTCTCGACGATGAGCCCGGGCCGGGCGCCATGCGGATGGCGGACGAACTCGCCGAAATGTTCGGCCCTGCCGCGATGGCGGTCATTCACTATGGATCGCGCGCCCGTGGGGATGCCCGGCCTGACAGCGCCTACGACTTCTTTGTAATCGTCGACAGCTACAGGCCCGCGTACGATGCCGTCACGCGGGCAGTAGGGCTGCGCGTGAGCGCGCGAACCGCAACGGGACTCGCGCGGGTGCTTGCGCCGAACGTACACGCGCTGCCCCCGGTTCCTGACGGTGGTCGCCGAAACAAGTGCTGTGTCCTCACGGTACGCGAGCTGCGGCAGGCAGCGCGGATCGAGGCATCCGACCATTTCGTGATAGGCCGGCTCTTCCAGCAGCTGCAGCTTCTCTGGACGCGGGATGCGGCAAGCGCCGCTCTTGTGCGCGACTCCCTGGTGGAGATACGCGCAGGCACGTTCGAATGGGGAAGGTGCTACCTGCCCGCCAAGTTCGACGTCGACACATACTGCCGGACTCTCCTCGAGACTTCGTTCGCGGGAGAGATCCGACCTGAGGGAGGGGAGCGCGCCATCGACCTGCTTCGTGCGCAGCACGACTTCCTGCTCGAGGTTTACGGTGCGTTGCTCGACAACCTCGTGACGACCGGTGTGCTCGAGAATGACGGCAGCGGGTACCTCCAGGTCGTTCCCCCGACTCCGCGCATGCGCCGTCGCTGGGACCGCTACTTCAAGGTTTCAAAGGCGCGCGGGACACTGAGGTGGGGGAAGGCGGTCGTGCAGTACGATGGGTGGCTCGACTACATAGTCCAGAAGATCACACGCCACAACAACGTCAACGTCGAGCTCACCGAGCGGGAGAAAAAGTATCCGTTCATCTTCCTCTGGCCGAAGATCTTCCTGTTTTTCCGTGAACGGTCGCGGTGGGAAGCAAGGCGATGAGTCCCTTTGAGACGGGCGCGCTCGTGCTTGTCGCGGTCCTGCTCATCACGATGCCGGTGTACGGCTTCGTCTCCCGCGGACGAGCCATCGACGCCGACGTTGCGCGACGGCCAACTACCATCCTGCTCGGCTACTGGGTGCGCGACTGGCTGATGTGGATAATTCACCCCCTCGAGTCGGGAATGGTGCGTGCGGGAGTGTCGCCCGACGCGCTGAACGTGGCCGGGGCGGCGTTCGGTGCAGGCGCAGGCGTCGCTTTCGCATTCGGCGAGCTCGCACTCGGTGGATGGCTGGTGCTTCTCGGCGGCGCGGCCGATATCTTCGACGGCAGGATAGCCCGCGCGAGAGGCATTGCAACGGAGCGCGGGGCGTTTCTCGATTCGACACTCGACAGGTTCGCGGAGACGTTCGCATTCGTCGGGCTCGTCGCGTTCTTCGCCGGGATTCCATGGGCCGCCGCAACCGCCGCGCTCGCGCTGGGCGCCTCGATGCTGGTTAGTTACGCGCGCGCCCGTGGTGAAGGTCTCGGGATCGACTGTCGCGGTGGAATAATGCAGCGGGCAGAGCGACTCGTGCTGCTCGGCCTCGCTGGAATATTCGACGCTCCGATCGCTGCCTGGGGAGGATGGAGCCCGGGATATCCGATCGCTCTCGCCGTTGCTGCAATCGCGGCGGGCGCGCTCGGGACAGCCGTGTATCGCACTGTGGTCATCGCGCGCGAGCTCGGTGATCGCGGCGGGTCATGACGTTCGCCGGCCGGCAGGTTCTCGTAACAGGGGCCAGCGGCTTCGTCGGTTCGGCGCTCGCTTCGCGCCTGGTTGCGGAGAGTGCGCGGGTATTCGGGCTGAGCCGGCACGGCGTCGGGCCGAAAGCCGGCATCGAATGGCTGACTGGCGACCTCGAGGATGCGGAGCGGCTCACGGATGTCACGCGAGGAGTCGATACAGTCTTCCATGTCGGCGGAATGGTCGGGCACTTCGGCGACCGCGATCGATACATGCAGGTGAACGTCGGAGGAACGCGGAACATCATCGAGGCGTGCAGGCGGAACGGCGTGAAAACGCTCGTGTTCACCAGCACTCCATCGGTTATCGCCGATGGCTCCGGCCACTTCGGCGTCGACGAGACTCATCCCTACTCGAGGAGGTTCGAGTCCCCCTATTCCGAGTCGAAGGCAGCCGCCGAGAAGATCGTGAGGGAGTCGAACACGGCAGCACTGAGGACAGTCTGTCTCAGGCCCCACATGATCTGGGGACCCGGCCCCAGCCACTGGGTGGGAGGGCTGAGAAAGCTTTCACGCAGTCGAACCCTTTATCAGGTCGGAAGCGGTACAAACCGCGTCGGAATGACCTACATGGATGACTGCGTCAGCGCTCACATCGCGGCATGGCGCGCAGTCGAGGCGGATGCCGCAGTCGGCGGGCAGGCATTTTTCATTCACAGCGGCAGTCCTGTCCTGCTCTGGGAGTGGGTGCGCGACCTCGCGCGCGCACTGGGCCTCGATCCGGTGCGGGGGAAGATTCCGGCCTGGCCAGCGGCTGCCGCTGCGCGCGTATGCGACATGCTCGTCCGCATGAGCGGGGGATCGCTGCACTTCCCGGTATCGAGGTACCTCATCACCGAGCTTACGACCGACCATTACAGTCGCATCGACAAGGCCCGGGCAATGCTCGGATACGAGCCGAAGGTGAGTGTTGCGGAGGGGATCGCGCGAATGGGCGAAGCAGAACGGCTTTCGCGACTTTCTTCTCAGCCGGTAGTGGAGGCGTCGCTAAGCACATGACGGCTTCAACGGCGCGGGCTTCGCCAAGCATCTTACGGCGCGGGCTTCGCTAAGCACCTTACGGCGCGGGCTTCGCCTGCTGTTGGCTGTTGGCAGCTTCAGCGCTCAGCTGTTAGCTGCTTCTACGCAGTTTATGCTAATGGCTAAGCGCTGAGCTGCTAACGGCCAACAGCAAGCGAAGCTACGGCGTTTTCGCCGTTTCGCGAAGCCGGATCTCTCTCTCCTCTACCGAAGCCGCCAGTATGGCCGACATGAGCCGTCGCCCGATCGCGCGATAAACCTCAGGCGATGCAGGCAGGGCCCGTTCCTCCGAGAAGTCGAGCGGCTCACCCATCACCGCGTGAACCATCGGCGCCGTCGAAGCATCTTTCCTGTAATTCGCGCTGATGAACGCTTTCGGAGAGGGGGGAAATCCCTGGAGAAAAACAGGGAAAACCGTCGCCTTCGATTGATGGATGATCTTCCCGAGCCCCGGCTTTGCGGGCATCAGGTCGTAGGGGTCGCTTCCCTTGTTCCGCCCGCCCTCGGGATGAATGAAAACGGCAATGCGTCCCCTGAGGAGAAGATCGCTGATGAGCTGTATGACGCGCTTCCCCCACATCGCCCCACGCGAGCTTCGCACGACCGGCGGATACATGTTCATGAACGTGAGGAAAAAATTCAGGAAGATTCCCCACGGCTTGTCGAAGAGTCCCTCTGTGCGCGCCGGCGCGACAAGTCGTACGTCGCGCGGAATGTGCTTCATCGAGCGGATGGCGATCGCGAAGTTGTCTATATATGAGCGGTGGTTCGCGCAGACGAGAATGCTGTTGTCGTAGTCGGCGTCGCGCAGGCGCTCGAAGTTGTGTTCCCGGAGCAGGTTGCCGAGCACGAGCTCGAACTGGCGGCGCCCGACATTGCGTACGAGCCAGATGCTGATCGAGGAAAGCGCGGGGACCGTGTGCCAGAGCTCGACGAGTCGCACGTTGAAGCTCTCGACTCGCGTGAGTCCGCCGCCCGTGCGGGCGGGAGGAGAGTCTGGCTCCGTCATCTGCTGGCGGGTGAGTGGCTGCCGGCGATCAAACCCGCGCGGCGAGAGTCGCCAGGCGCTCGCCTGCTTTCTCGAGTGTTTCGGGCTTCTTGCAGAACGCGAAACGGGTCACCGTGTCACCCATCGACGGTTCGTGATAGAAGCTGGTGCCCGGGACTGTCGCGACACCGATTTCCTTCGCAAGCCACATCGCGAACTCCGATCCGCGGAGATCGCTGATCCCGGTGAAGTCGGCGAGAATGTAGTAGGCGCCTTCGGGTGCGGAGAATCTGAAACCGGCTTCAGTCAGAGAGCTCACCATCAGGTCGCGGCGCTCGCGGTACTCCAGGGCCATGTGATTGTAGTAGTCCGGTCCGAACGCCATCCCGATGGCTCCGGCCGTCTGGAGCGGTGCTGGAGCACCCACGGTGAGGAAGTCGTGCACTTTCCTGATCGGCGACGTCATCTCGAACGGAGCGACAGCGTAACCGAGCCTCCATCCGGTGCAGCTGAAAGTTTTCGAGAGTCCTGAGATGGTCACGGTGCGCTCGCGCATTCCTGGCCAGGTAGCCAGGACGTGATGACCCCCGGCATAGCGGATGTGCTCGTAGATCTCGTCGGTTATCGCGATCACGTCGTGCTGCTGGCAGAGCTCGGCGATCAGTGAGATCTCGTCGCGCGTGAAAACCCGGCCAGTCGGATTGTGCGGCGTGTTCACTACGATCGCGCGGGTCCTGTCGCTGAATGCGGCGCGCAGCTTGTCGGGATCGAGCTTCCAGTCGAGGCCCTCGAGTGGAACGAATACCGGCTTTGCCCCGGCGAGAATCGCGTCGGGGCCGTAGTTCTCATAGAACGGCTCGAAGATCACCACCTCGTCGCCCGGGTCGACGAGCGCGAGGAATACCGCCGCCATCGCCTCGGTCGCCCCGCACGTTACCGTGATCTCGCGGTCGGGATCCACATCCATCTCATACCACCGCCGGTACTTCTCGGCGATGGCCAGCCGGAGCGCCGGAGTTCCCCACGTTATCGCGTACTGGTTTATGTCGCCGTGAATCGCCGCGCACGCAGCGTCCTTCATCGGGCCGGGCATCGGGAAATCGGGGAATCCCTGGGCGAGGTTTATCGCGCCATGCTGATTGGCGACGCGAGTCATCTCGCGGATAACCGATTCGTTGAACGTCGAGGCGCGGTGAGCGGTTTTGATCATTCTCTGCATGAATGGGTGCGGCTAAAGCTACCGGGCGGTTCCAGCTTGCGGAAACTCTGACGGAAAAGACTTGCGTGACCCTGAGCGGAGACCTATATTACGGTATATATCACGCCGGCGAGGATTGGGTGGACGGTGATTTCAAGAAGGCGAGCCTGTTCATGAACGGGCGCAGCCAGGCTGTTCGAATTCCAAAGGAATTTCGTTTCGAGGGTACTCACGTGTATGCAAGAAAAGAAGGGAACAGGGTGATCCTTACTCCCATCGACGACAGGTGGGAGCGTTTTCTCGCGGCGTTCGGATCAGCGCCGGACTTCCCCGACAGGGATGAGCCTCCGATGCAGAATCGCCCGGAGCTCGACGCGTGGGCGGATGCATCTGATTGATACCTGCATCTGCATAGACATCCTGCGGGGATCCTCGCCGCAGGTGCCGGCACGGTTTCGTGCGGCGATGGATTCCGGTGTGGCAGTTTCCTCGATTACCGCGGCCGAGCTTCACCATGGGCTGGCGAGAGGGAATCGGAGTGAGCGCAACCGCCGGGGCCTCAAGAATTTCCTGGGATCAGTCAGGGTTCTCCCCTTCGGGGAGAAAGCAGCCGAAGCGTATGGGATAGTGAGGTATTATCTCGAGCATCGTGGCAACGTGATCGGCCCTTACGACTTGCTGATCGCGGCCCACGCAATTGCCGAAAATGCAGTCCTCGTGACGAGCAACACGCGCGAGTTCAATCGCGTTCCAACACTGGAGATAGCTGACTGGCGCTGAACAGCCGGTTCAGCGACCGCCGAGCTTAGCCAATGCGGCCCTGATCAGCTCTGCTGCCGAGAGCCCGCTTCCTCCTGCATCGAGCGCTGCACGAACGCCTTTTTCAGCATCAGCATTTGTGTAGCCGAGCGACACGAGAGCGCGCAGGGCATCTTCCGCCGCGCCACCTGCGGGTTTCGGTGTGCCTGGCTCGTCTCCGCCGATTGTGTCGAGCTTATCAGCGAGGTCGAGGATCAGCCGTTCTGCTTTCTTGCGACCGACCCGCGGAACGCCCTGAAGAGCAGGGATATCCTTTTCGCGGATCGCGCGAACGAGCCGTTGCGCTGACAATGCCGACATCATGCCGAGCGCCAGCGCCGGTCCCACACCGTTCGCCGTGAGGAGTTTCTGAAAGAGCCGTCGCTCGAAGACACTGGAGAACCCGAACAGCTGCCATGAATCCTCCTTCACCACGAGATACGTGTGAAGGGAGATCTGATCTCCCTGTTTCGGCAGGGTCTCGAAGACACCGAGCGGGATCTGGAGCTCGTATCCGACTCCCCCGTCCGTCATTATGTCGACCCTGTCGATGTCCTTCGATGCCAGCGTACCGACGATTCGCGAGATCAACTACGACTCCGGACTGCGGACTTGGCAAGCGCGGATTGAGCGAGCGTTGACTCAAGAGTCGAGTCGAGGGTGGAGTCGAAGCCGGGCGGGACCGTGGGAACTCTCGCCCCGAGGATGTGCGCGATCGCAGCAGCAACGCCGTCAGATGCGTCAGCTGGCTGGGGCGGTGTTTTCAGGCGAAGGAGTCGCATAACCATGAACTGAACCTGCTCCTTCGTCGCCGCCCCGTTTCCGACCACCGCTTTTTTTATTTCCGCCGGGGGATATTCCGCGATGGCGATTCCGGCGTTCGCGCCGGCAAGAAGTATCACGCCGCGGGCGTGGCCGAGCACGATTGTCGTTCTAACGTTGCGCGCGTAGAAGACATCCTCGATCGACAGCACGTCGGGCCGGTGGCGCTGGATCAGCTCGACTATCCCGGCGTGAATTTCCTGAAGTCGCGCCGGAAGCGGATCCCGGGGTTTCGTGCGGATCACGCCGCACTCGATGAGCCGCGGCTGCGCCATGCGCTCTCCGGTTACCACGCCGTACCCGGTAATCGCGGTTCCGGGATCGATCCCGAGAACTATCAAGTTTCTATTTCACAATTCGCGGCGACTTTCTGCACGTCGTCGAGATCTTCGAGCTCCTCGAGCAGCTTCACCAGGGATTCGGCTGCCGGCCCGCTCACGCTCACGAGGTTCTTCGGGATGTGCGCGATCTCAGCTTCCCGTACCTCGATGTTCTTCGCCTCGAGAGCGCTTCTGACCGCGTGCATCTCCACCGGATCTGTCGTGATCTCGTACTGATCGTCCTCGAGCTTGAAATCCTCGGCGCCGGCGTCGAGCGCTGCTTCGAGCGCTTCGTCTTCCGGATACTTCTCCGACTCGAGATAGAGAACCCCCTTTCTCTCGAACATCCAGGAGACAGAATTGGCTGCGCCAAGATTGCCGCCGCCGCGCGAAAGCTTGTGGCGGACTTCGGCCACAGTGCGATTGGGGTTGTCAGTCATCGCGAAGATAAGGATCGCCACGCCGCCGGGGCCATAGCCCTCATAGGTGATCTCCTGGTATTCGACGCCCTCGAGCTCACCGGTGCCTTTCTTCACCGCGCGCTCGATGTTGTCCTTCGGCATCGAGGCCGCCTTGGCGGTCTCGATCGCGGTACGGAGGCGGGGATTCCCGGCGGGATCGCCGCCACCGAGCTTCGCCGCCATCGTTATCTCGCGGATGAGCTTTGTGAAGTGCGCACCGCGTTTGGCGTCAGCCGCGGCCTTGTAGTGCTTTATCTGCTTCCACTTGCTGTGACCAGCCATCTCTTCGCTTTGTTAGGGAGAACCCGTGACGCCAGCCGCCTTCACTTCGCCGCTGCCGCCGTGCAGCTCGTCCGCGAGATCTTTGAGCTCGGCGAGTGACGGCGAATCGAGCTGAGGCCCTGCGACATCTCTCAGCGCTCTGAGTGATTCTGCCGCGCCCCTTCGGTTGCCGTGAGCTGTCGCGTCTATCGTGGCGGCCGCTGCTGCCCGGGGGGACGCCGGCATCGTGAGTGACGCAAGCCAGTGCCGGGTGGCGTTCGCGCGCGTCACCGCATCGCCGGGCGCAAGCATCACGGGTGGCAGGAGTCCGGCGGCGAGTCTGGCGACAGCAAAGCAGGCGAGCGCGATCTCCCGGTCGCCGCCGAGGGTTGCGCGGCCGGCGTGCGATGCAAGAGCGCGAAAGCGGAAAACTGGGGTCGCCAGCGCATAGGGAGGTAGCTGCCCGATCACGTTCTCAATCTAGGCATGGTCGGGGCACCCGGCTACATTCACGAAACCAATGGCACAGACCCCCAAATCCATCCTCTGGGTCGACGACGAAGGCGAGCTCCTCGAGTCCCACCGAATCTTCCTGCGCTCCAAGGGCTATGAAGTGGAGTGGGCGAGCAATGCTGACGATGCAGTGGAGATGCTCAGGCGCAGGCCCTTCGACATCATGCTTCTCGACGAGCAGATGCCGGGGAAGCGCGGGCTCGAGGCGTATCGCGACGTCCGGGAGATAGCGCCGAACCTGCCGGTCGTGATGGTGACGAAGAGTGAGGAGGACGCGACGCTCAAGGAGGCGATCGGCGCCAACATTCGCGACTACCTGGTGAAGCCGATAAACCCCCGCCAGGTGCTCAGCATCATCACTCAGATTCTCGAGGGTCCGCGCATAAGGCAGCAGGCGATCGCCCGCCGGTTCGTCGAGCGCTTCCGCGCAATCGAACTCGAGCGCGACACAAATCTCGACTGGCGGGGATGGATCGACCGGTTCGACGAGCTCATGCGCTGGGATGTTGATCTCGCCGCGGCAGGGGAGATGGGGCTCTACGACTCGCTTCGCGGGCTTTATCCCGCGATGCACCGCGAGTTTTCCGCGTACATGAAGACCGAGTATCCCGCCTGGCTGAAGAATCTCGAGGGAAACCGGCCTCCTCTCTCCATCGACGTCGTCGGTGAGTTTCTCCTCCCGATCCTCCAGCGCGACAGGGCGGCGGTCTTCGTCGTCGTCGACTGCCTGCGCCTCGACCAGTGGAGGGTTCTCGAGCCACTGCTCGCCCCGTTCTTCGACGTCGAGACGACTCACTACTTCGCGGTTCTTCCCACCGCCACTCCATACTCACGCAACTCGCTCTTCAGCGGCCTCTTCCCCGGCGAGATCGCCGCCCGGCTGCCCGACTGGTGGGGCAACGCGGACCGCGAGGACGAGTCCCTCAACGCCCATGAGCGCGAGCTGCTCGAGATGCACCTCGAGGAGCTGAACGGACCGACGCCCGTTCGCTACCAGAAGATTTCGACATCCGCGAACTCCGACGAGCTCGAGCGCCACCTTGGCACCGCGATCGGGCAGGAGGGAGTGAGCGCGTTCGTGTTCAACTTCGTCGACCTCCTGACGCACGGGCGAAGCGAGTCCCAGATCCTCTATGAGGTGGCCCGGGATGAGATCGCCCTCCGGCAGATAACCCGCCAGTGGTTCCAGCGATCAGCGCTTCTGTCAGTTCTTAAGGAGGCTTCGCGCAGGAAGATCTCGGTGCTACTCACCACCGACCACGGGTCTATCCACTGCAACACCCCGGCGACGGTCTTCGCGAAGAGGGACGCTTCGGCGAACCTCAGGTACAAGTTCGGCGAGGACCTGCGCGCGGAGCGTCCCGAGCAGGCGCTTCTCTTCACGAACGAGGACGATCTTCGCCTGCCGCGGCGCGGGAGTGGAGCGAACACGCTTCTCGCGACGAACGACTGCTTTTTCGTCTATCCGACGAAGCTGCGCGAGTACCAAAGCCGCTATCGCGGGTCGTTCCTCCACGGCGGCGTGACCCCGGAGGAAGTAATTCTCCCCCTCGCTCTGCTGACTCCCAGACGGTAGATGTCCGTCTACGGGCGGCTCTATCCATACCTCAAGCCGCATCGCGGCAGGATGGCGGGCGCCATCGGCGCGAACATGGTCGCGGCGGTGCTCGACGGTTTCACGCTCGCGCTCCTGATTCCGTTCCTCAACACGCTCTTCGACCAGGCACCGCTCCCCCTCGGCGGCAGCGGCCTGTCCAACCTCCTGCGACGCACTGTCGGGATCCTTCTCGATCCCGACGACAAGATGGGATCGCTCCGCAACGTGATCCTCATCGTGATCGCGCTGCTGCTCCTCAAGAACTTTCTCTCGTGGTTCGCTGCGCAGCTGGGGGCGAGCCTGCAGGAGTACGTGACGCGCGACCTGCGCCAGTCCGTCTACGCGCACATCGTCCACCTCCCGCTCGACTACTTCCAGCGCACGAAAACCGGCCAGATCCTTTCGCGGGTGATCGCCGACACGGCCGAGACGCGGCTCGTGCTGACGCAGATCGTCACGTCTTCACTGCAGAATCTCACGCTCGTCATCAGCTATTTCGTTTTTCTCTTCCTCATCTCGTGGGAAATGACGCTGATGGCATTCGTGATCGTCCCGGTCATGGGCGTCGCGCTGGCGCCGCTTCTGCGCAAGCTGCGCAAGGGAAACCGCCGCAAGGGCACGCAGCAGGGCGAGATGACGAGCGTGGTCCAGGAGACGGTGAGCGGCATCCGTCTCGTGAAATCCTTCGGCGCGGAGAAGGTGGAGGTTGCCCGGTTCGCGGAGGCGAGCGACAGGTACGCGAAGCTTTCCGTCCGGCTGACGAGAATGGCCCAGCTCGCCTCTCCCGTAACCGAGGTCATTGGCACCACGGTCGCGACACTCCTGTTGTGGCTTGGAGCGCGGGAAGTGCTGGTGGAGCGCGAGATGAGCGGCGCCGACCTTATCGCGTTCCTGCTCTACGCCCTGCGAATGCTCCAGCCGATCAAGCAGTTGTCGCAGCTTCCAACGAACGCGCAATCGTCGCTTGCGGCGGCGGAGCGGCTCTTCACCGTCCTCGATGCCCCATCGGAGTCGCAGGCAGACACAGGAAAAATCGCCACTGCATCTTTCAGGAGCGAGATCAGGTTCGAGAACGTTTCCTTCGCTTACCAGGAAACGCCGGTTCTAACCGACGTGTCCTTCAGCGCGTCAAAGGGGCAGGTCGTCGCGCTCGTCGGCCCCAGCGGGGCAGGGAAGACGACCCTCGTCGACCTGATTCCGCGTTTTTATCCCGTGACCTCGGGCCGGATCACGATAGACGGGGTCGACACGCGGGACCTGACACTGCCGGCGCTCCGCAGCCTGACGGGGATCGTCAGCCAGGATACGGTTCTGTTCAACGATACCGTAAGAAACAACATTGCTTACGGGGCGGACCGCGCCTGCAGCGACGCCGAGGTCGAAGCGGCGGCGATAGCGGCAAACGCCCATCCTTTCATCGCCGAGCTGCCGGAGGGCTACGACACCCTCCTCGGCGAAAGGGGCACCCGCCTGTCGGGCGGGCAGCGCCAGCGGCTTGCGATTGCACGGGCCTTGCTCAGGGATCCACCGATCCTGATCCTGGATGAAGCGACTTCAGCCCTCGATACAGAATCCGAGCGGCTCGTTCAGGAGGCGGTTGACCGGCTGCTCGAGGGCCGAACCGTTTTTGTGATAGCGCACCGTCTTTCAACCGTTGTCCACGCGAACCAGATTCTCGTCCTGGATCGCGGCGCTATTATCGAGAGGGGGACACATGCCGCTCTGCTTGCGGCAGGCGGGGTATATCATCGTCTTTATTCACTGCAGTTCGGACAACAGGCAAACGCGAGTGACACAATGATTCCGGCGGTTTAGGTGAGGATTCTCTTTCTGCACTGCGCCCGTGAGTGGTCTGGGACCGCTCGCGCATTCGCCGTGGCTGCCCGAGGCCTTGCGGCCCGGGGGCACAACGTCACCTTCCTGGCGGAGCCTCACAGCAACGCCGAGCAGTCTGCTTCGAGGATGGCGAACGTCGCCTCCAGGATCGCCGGGGGCGACCCCGCCGCACCGCGCGATATCGCACCATTCGAAGTCAGTCCTTTCAGCTGCGAGGGCCTCTGGTTCGCATGTGCATGGCGGATGCGGCGACTGTTCCGCCAGTGGGATGCCGACGTGGTGTTCGTTCACACTGAACGCGAGCACCTGATAGCTGCCACAGCATGCTGGCTCGGTAGGCGGGGCAAGGTTGTACGGCGGACACCATCGGGCGGCGTGTTCGTTCGCCACGCAAAGGGAAAGCTCGCAAACTGGCTCACGCCCACTACATATCTCTTCTCCGACGAAGCTGACAAGCGTCCCGCAAGGCTGCCGGGAAACGGCGCGAGAACGGCGATCGCGCGACTCGGTGTCGACCTGTCGAGGTATCCCGACCGGGCCATGGCTCAGGAGCCACGTCCGGATGATATCCGCTACATCATATGCGTCTACGACCCCACCTCACGCGGCCGCGCTGCGACCGCGATCAGGACTGTAGCGATGCTTGCCCCCAGACATCCCTACCTCCGCCTGATCATCTTCGGGCCCGGCTCTGACAGCGAGGACCTTCGCATGCAGGCCGCCGCGCTCGACGTGATGAATCTCGTGAGCTTCCTCGGTGAGCGGGACGACCACCTCGCTCTCATGCGCGACGCCGAACTGGGCTGGGTAGTCGCCGAGGCCGACACTGCCGCGTACGGTATTCTCGACCTGATGGCCCTGGGTGTGCCGGTGATCGCAGCCGAAGGCGGCGTCGCCGGGACGTACGTCGCGAACCTCATCAGCGGAAGCCTCATACCGCCCGAAGATGCAGCGTCAACTGCGGCAACTGTCGTCACGCTTCTTTCGAGCGAAGAGCAGCGCCAGGCAATGGGCTCCGCGGCTCGCGCGAGAGTCGCGCGGGAGTTCCCCGAATCAGCGATGATAGACGGGTTCGAGGCAGCAATCTCGAGAAGCTGATCATGACCGGACTGCCATCCGGGCGGACGGTGCCGGTGACAGTCGTAATCGCCGCCCGCGACGAAGCAGCGAACATCGCCGCGTGCATCGCGAGCGTGAAGTGGGCGCGGGAGGTGATCGTCGTCGAGAACGATTCGGCCGACGATACAGCCGATATCGCTGTCAGGGCGGGCGCCGAGGTACTCCGTCATCGGTTCGTCACCATTGGCGGCCAGCGAAACGCCGGAATCGAGCGCGCCTCGTCGGAGTGGATCCTCGTCGTCGATGCTGATGAGCGCGGCTCGGCGGAGCTCGGCGCGGAGGTGTTCTCGATTGTCTCGCGGCCGCCGCCGGAAGCTCCCGAGTCATACAGGATTCCGCGCCGGAATTTTTTTCTGGGAAACGAGATCCGGCACGGGGGGTGGGAGCGTGACGCTCCGGTGCGGCTCTTCCGGTCGACGCTAAGGTACAGCCCGAACAGAGTTCATGAGCACGTGGAGACCCGGGCGACGCCGGGAGTGTTTCGCTCGGCTCTTCTTCACGCCCCATATGCGACGATCGGCCAGTACTTCGAGAAGCTCGACAGATACAGCAGGTGGTGGGCCGAGGACAGGTTCGAGCAGGGGCGAAGGGCTGGTGCAGGCAGCGTCGTGTTTCGACCGCCCCTGAGATTCCTCAGCATGTACGGGCTCAAGCGCGGATTTCTCGATGGCGGTCCCGGCGCGGTGCTGGCGTGTCTGGCGGCGACAAGTGTAATGGCGAAATACGCGCGCCTATGGGCCATGGGACGCGGGCGACCAAAGTAGATGCGGATCCTGCTTATCGGCAGCGACAATCCCTGGCGGATGGAAGCCGCTGTCGAGAGAGCCATGAGGCGGGCCGGTCACGTCACGATGCTGATCGATGACCGGAGAATGAAGCGGCTGATCGGATGGAGGTTGACTCAGCTCTGGGCGCGAATGCAGGCAAGGCGCTTCAGGCCTGATTTTGTGTTTCTTTCGAAATGTCTCGCGCTGGATCCCGGCACTGTCGCTTCAATAATCGCCGGGAAGCCGAACGCGATGTGGTACCACGACCCTCAATGGCACCGCGATCTCGACCGGCCGGACATCGCGCACATCGCTGCCATCGGGAGGCTCGCGAAGACTTTCTTCGTGACGGGATTCGATGCCGAGTGGCGGGCGCACGGCCTCAACGCGCTTTTTCTTCCGGCTGCCGGCGACGCGGCCATCGTGCCTGTTCAACGGGATGATCACTTCGCGTCCGACATCGCATTTATCGGGACCGGATACGACCCGGACCGTGCCGGTCTCCTTCTCGAGGTCGCCTCCAGATTCGACCTGCGCGTGTGGGGACCGGGATGGGACGAATGGCGCGATGCGCTCAGGTGGAATGGCCGCTCAGTAGAAGGACGTGACTTCGCCGCTGTCTGCTCCACCGCCAGAATCACGCTGGGAATCAATCCCACCCGGGCAGCAGGGGGCGTTACGTACACGTCCGACCGTACGTGGATGGTCATGCTCGCTGGAGGATTCTATCTGGCGCACCGGACCACCGGTCTCGCCGCGATGCTGCGTGACGGTGAGCACTGCGCATTCTACGATAATGCGGATTCGTGTATCGAAAAGTGCGGCCAGTACCTCGAGCACGAGGGCAAGCGCGAGCAGATCCGCCGCGGGGGCGAGAAATTCGTGCGGAGCCATCACACATACGATCAGCGGGTGCCCAACCTCCTGGCGGGTACCCCCTTCGTGAATCCGCTCGGGACATGAAGCACCTCTTCGTCACACAGGATTTCGGCCCCGATCGCGGAGGAATGGCGCGCCGGCACGTCGAGCTGTGCAGGCGGTTTGCCGATGGTGAGAACTCGATGGCAGTCTCGACAGTCGCGATCAGCGGGGCGGAGGCGTTCGACAGCGGGGAAGGCTACGAGATAAATCGCCAGCCGTTCCACTTCCGGCATGCAAACCGTTTTACGAATCAGGTGAGATGGGCGCGCTGGCTTTCGAATGCGGCCGCAGGCGACGTCGATGTATTTCACTGCGGCAACATCCGGCCGGCGGGTTATGCAGTGGCCTGGGCCGCAATGAGGCGCGGGATTCCCTACATGGTATACGTAAACGGCGGCGATCTTCTGAGGGAGCGAGCGAAAGCCGGTACAAGCAGGCTGAAGCGCCTGACTGCGCGACGGATTCTTGGCGGCGCCGCGGGAATCGTTGCCACCTCCACGTGGGTCGCGGACCTGTCACGTGAAGTAATGGCTACTGTCGGCATAGTCACGATTCCACCGGTCGGAGCGTTCGACCTCGGCACCGATCCCGAAACTTTCTCGCCACGGCGGGACACCGGCCGGCTCCGCCGGGAGTGGGGAATCGGCGACGAGCAGATGCTGCTCACTGTCGCGCGCCTTGTTCCGCACAAGGGCCAGGACATGGGGGTAAGAGCACTCTCGGCTCTTTCCGCAGAGTTTCCGCGGTTGCGTTACGTTCTCGTGGGGGAGGGTCATCATGAGGACGCGCTTCGAACACTCGCCGCGACCCTGGGCGTGAGCGACCGCGTGATATTCGCCGGTGCAATCTCCGATTCGCGACTTGCCGAGGCGTACGCAACCTCGACTGTCTACGTTGGCGCTTCGCGTGTCGACAAGGAGATAAACGTCGAGGGGTTCGGAATCTCCTTCCTCGAGGCTTCGGCGTCGGGATTGCCGGTCGTTGCAGGCGATTCCGGTGGAGTACGTTCCGCGGTGCGTGATGGCGAGACCGGTGTCGTCGTCCCGCCCGAAGACGTTGACGCAATTGCCGCAGCCATTTCGCGGTACCTCCGTGATGATGAAGCCCGCACCCGCGATGGTGCGAACGGCAGGCGCGCGGTCGAGGCGCATTTCAACTGGGACCGGGTGGCCAGGGACACGCGCGAGTTCACGCTCATGGTTGCCGGGAGACGCGCCGTTCAATGAGCGATAGTTCGAAGAAGCCGACAATCTCTCATCGCGCGGAGTATTACTCGCTGCGCGCGATGATGAAGCTGCTCGAGCGACTGCCGTGGAGCGTTGCATGCTCGATCGGGGAGCGAATGGGCAGGCTTGGATACTGGCCGCTCGGAATCAGAAGGGACGTAGTTGAGAAGCAGATTGCCGCGGCATTCCCCGAATGGCCGCGATCCCGCGTCCGCCGTACGGCTAGCGATTCGTACGCGCATCTTGGACGGACGTCGGTCGAAGCGGCGCTGCTGCCGTCGCTCGGTGAAAAGGGTGTGCTCGGTCTCGTCGAGCAGGTCGATGGCTGGGAGCATCTCGAGAATGCTCTCGCAGGCGGACAGGGGGCCCTTGCTGCCGCCGCGCACCATGGCAACTGGGAACTGCTTGGGGCGTATCTCTCGGCACGCGGCGTGAAAGTGGAGGTTGCAGTCCGCGGGATGGGAAACGAGCTCTTCGGAAGCTACATAAATGAAAATCGGGAGCGGCTCGGGATGACGGTCATCCGTGATTCAGAGGCGGTAAGGCGTACTGCGAGAGCGATAAGGGAAGGGCACCTCGTCGCTTTCCTCTCCGACCAGGGCGTTCTGGGCCTCGCTTCATCATTCGTTCCGTTCTTCGGACGGCCTGCCAAGACGCCCCGCGGCTTTGCGGTATTCGCCTTGCGATTGGAGGTGCCGGTCTGCTTCATTGACGCGCTTCGCCTGCCGGGCGGAAAGTTCAGGGTGGTAATCGAGCCGGTTACCGCCGAACGGACGGGAGACAGGGAAAAAGATGTGGACGCACTCGTTGCGAGATACAGCAGGATTCTGGAGAGATGGGTGAGGCAGTACCCGGAGCAGTACTTCTGGCAGCACAGGCGCTGGCGCAGGCAGCCCGCCGGCACGCCAGCCGAGCTGCGGGATCCGTCGTTGGCGGATCCGTCGAAGTGGACACCATCGAGATGAGGCTCTAGATGCTCGACCCAGCGCAGCGGAAGCGTCTCGCCGGTGATACTCGCGCGCGCTTTGGCGTCATAGTCGTGGCCGCGATGACCTTCGCAGCGATCGCGGCACCGATCATCGCCACGCACGACCCGCTCGCAATAGATCTCACCAACTATCTCGACAAGCCGTCAGGGGAGCACTGGCTTGGCACTGATGTCCAGGGGAGAGACATCTGGTCGCGGCTTGTTTTCGGCGCGCGGGTCTCGCTTACAGTCGGACTTGTGTCGCAAGGAATTGCCCTGCTTCTCGGAGTTACGCTGGGGTTGCTGGCCGGATACTACGGACGCTGGATCGACGAGCTCGTCATGCGGCTTGCCGACGTGACGCTCGCATTCCCGACGCTCCTCCTCCTCATCGCGATGGTCGCTGCGTTCCAGCAATCCATGGGCGTCGTCTTCGTGACAATCGGCGTAGTAGGCTGGGCGGGAATGGCGCGGCTCGTTCGCGGACAGGTGCTGGTCGTAAGGCAGCTCGAGTACGTGCAGGCGATTCGTGCGCTTGGGGCGCGGGACATCCGCATCATGCTCCAGCACGTTCTTCCGAACGTCATCGCGCCCGTCGTCATTGCGGGGACGCTGGGAGTCGCCGGAGCGATAATGGCCGAGGCGGCGCTGTCATTCCTGGGTCTCGGCGTGCCGCCACCGACGCCGAGCTGGGGCTCGATGATCGCGGACGGCCGCGACCTCGATCAGCTCAGGCGCGCGCCGTGGACGTCGGTGTTTCCGGGAGTTGCGATCGGAGCGGCCGTGCTTGGCTTCAACCTGCTTGGCGATGCGCTGCGTGATGCGCTCGATCCCCGGCAGCATTACCGGCTTCCGAAGAAGGCGATCGCTCCGGGACCCTGAGTCTCAGCTTTCCCGGAGTTTTATCAGCCCGAAGTCGCGGGAGCCTTTCTTCAGGAGATGATACTCTCCGTGAAGGGGGTTGCCCGGTGATTCGGTCGGGCTTGTTACGCGCCTTCCGTTGACCGACGCTCCGCCTTGCTCGACGAGTCGCCGCGCCGCGCCCTTCGATGCAACGAGGCCGAGCGTGGCGAGGCCGTCCACCACGTTCTCGAGCGTCCCGACTTCGGCGAACGGAACCTCGCGGCTGAGAGCGACCAAAGCGTCGCGAGACAGTGATGCCGGATCGCCCCGGGCGAAGAGAAGCTTCGAGACATCTTCGGCGACCCGCGCGGCTTCTTCGCCATGCACGCGCGTCGTGACCTCGCGGGCGAGAGCCTGTTGCGCCTCGCGGTCCTGCGGCCGCTCCTGGGTCGACTTCTCGAGCCCGGTTATCGTTTCCGGGGATAACAATGTGAAAAACCGCAGATACCTCCCTGCGTCACCATCGTCGATGTTTCTCCAGAACTGGTAGAACTGGTACGGCGATGTTCTTTCGGGGTCGAGCCAGACATTTCCGGATTCGGTCTTCCCGAACTTCGTGCCCGTGGAGTTCGTGACCAGCGGGAATGTCAGGGCGTGGGCGTCGCCGCCGTCGGTGCGCCTGATCAGCTCGAGACCTGCCGTGATGTTTCCCCACTGGTCGCTCCCGCCTACCTGGAGAGTGACTCCTTCACGGCGGAAAAGCTCGCGGTAATCGTATGCCTGGAGAAGCATGTACGAAAACTCGGTATAGGAGATTCCCGCTTCCATGCGCTGGTTCACGGACTCCTTGGCGAGCATGTAGTTGACCGTGAAGTGCTTTCCGACCTCGCGCATGAATTCGATCGCACCGAGCGGGCGAAGCCAGTCCGCATTGTCGCGCATCTCGGCGGCATTGCTGCCGGAGAAGTCGAGGAACCTCTCCAGCTGCTTCCTCAACCCGCGCGAGTTCTCCTCGACCGTTTCCATCGTGTTGAGCTGCCGCTCGGCTACTTTGCCGCTTGGATCGCCGATGAGCCCGGTCCCACCTCCGACGACTGCGAACGGCTTGTGACCGTGCAGCTGGAGATGCATCAGTCCCATGACGGGAATGAGGCTCCCGACATGCAGGCTCGACGCGGTCGGGTCGAAGCCGGCGTAAGCCGACACGGATCGCGCGGCCAGAGCTTCGGCGAGTCCGTCAGTGTGCTGGTGGAGAAGCCCGCGCCAGGCGAGCTCTTCGAGCAGCGGTGTCTTTGCTTGCATCGCCGACAAGTATATGGAGAAAGGCAGGCATAGACCACGGTTCCCGGCATTACCTTATACGGGCATGGCCAGACGCAAAGACTCATTCCGCCGCAGGCATCCGACGCTTGTGAGAGCGGTCCTTCTCTTCCTTACGTTCGGCATGGCGCTCGGCGCCGGTCTGGCTTTCGGCGCGTGGACACTCGTTTGCCGCGGCGGCCAGTGCCCGCCCGTCGAGTCCCTCAACGATTACACGCCGAGGCAGACATCGAAGCTCTATGCGGTTGATGGGCGCTTCATCGCGGAGCTCGGGCTTGAGCGGCGAACTCTCATAACGCTCGACGAGATCCCGGAGACGGTGCGGCAGGCATTCATCATCACCGAGGACAAGCGCTTCTACCGGCACGCCGGCATTGACTGGTACCGGGTTCTCGGCGCATTCGCCCGAAACGTCGCGGCGCGGAGCTGGCAGGAAGGGTTCTCCACGATCACGATGCAGCTCGCGCGCAACGTGTTCCCGGAGCGCATCAGCAGGGAGAAGACGCTGGTCCGGAAGATCAAGGAAGCGAAAGTCTCGCGCGAGATCGAGTCGAAGTTCGAGAAGGGGAAGATTCTCGAGCTCTATCTCAACCAGATAAATCTCGGAAACGGGGCATACGGAGTCGAAACTGCCTCGCAGAGGTACTTCGGGAAATCTGTCCGGGACCTCAACATCGCCGAGGCGGCGACGCTGGCGGCGCTGCCGAAGGCGCCCGAGCGGTACAATCCCAAACGTCATCCCGAGCGCGCGATTCAGCGGCGCAATACGGTCATCGAGCTGATGCGGCGCAACGGCGCAATAAGTGATGAAGAGGCGAGTGTTGCGAGAGCGTATCCGCTGCAGCTCGCCAGCAAGACGGACGCCGGCGACACCGCGCCGTATTTCGTGGAATGGGTCAGGCAGCAGCTCGACGATCAGTTCGGTCGGCAGCTCTACGAGCAGGGCCTCCGCGTTTACACGACGCTCGATCTCGACATGCAGCTTGCAGCTGAACGCGCACTCGAGCGGCAGCTCGAGAGGATCGAGGCGGGGAGGTTCGGGCGATACACGAGCGAAACTTACGAGAGATATATCGCGCGAAGTGTTGCGGGCGAGGCGCCTGGCGACAACGCTCCGTACCTTCAGGGCGCATTCATCGCGCTGGATCCGCGAAACGGCGCGATCCGCGCGATGGTCGGCGGGCGGGACTTCTACGACTCGAAGTTCAACCGCGCGACGCAGGCGCTTCGCCAGCCGGGCTCGGCCTTCAAGCCGATAGTGTATGCTGCGGCGGTGCAGAACGGGCGATCGCCGGCGTACATCCTGCAGGACACTTCCATCTCGCTCGACCAGGGCACGGGCCGTCCGTGGATTCCGCGCAACTACGACGGTCGCTTCGAGGGCCCGATGACGATGCGCCGGGGTCTCTACCAGTCGCGCAACATGGTCGCGATCAATGCGGGTCTCGAGCTCGGCGTGAACACGGTCATCGGGCAGGCGCGAAACTTCGGCATAACCACGCCGATACCGCCGTATCCGTCGATCTTCATCGGCTCCGCCGACGTTTATCCGCTCGAGATGGTCGCGTCGTATGCGCCATTCGCGAACCAGGGCATTCGGGCGAACACGAATGCGATCCTCCGGGTCGAGAACGCGCGACAGGAAGTGCTCTGGCAGCAGACGCCGTCCCGCACGACAGTCCTCTCCCCGGAGGAAGCGTGGATAATGGTTGACATGATGAAGGACGTCGTCCGCCGGGGGACTGCCGCCGCAATCTGGAGCTCGGGTTTCCATCTCCCGGCCGGGGGCAAGACCGGAACGACGAACGACGGCACGAACGTGTGGTTCATCGGCTACACTGCGGACCTGGTCGCGGGTGTATGGATGGGGTTCGACCGCCAGAAGAAGATCATGGGCGACGCGCAGGGCGGGCGTCTCGCGGCACCGGCATGGACGGAGTTCATGACAGAGGTATATCGTCGCAGGCCGGCGCCACCGGACTGGCCGCGTCCGGCATCGATCATCACGCGCGAGGTCGATATCACCACCGGCTTGCTCCAGACGCCATACTGCCCGCGGGAAAGCGTGCGAAGCGACTTCTTCATCCCGGGGACGGAGCCGACGATGGGCTGCGACAGGCACATGGGTTATCCTGCGCCGGGTTTCGGAGATACGCTTGGGATCGTTTCGCCGGGGGGGAGTCCCGCTAACTGACCGCGGACTGCGGACGTAATGCGGACTCGGACTCGGACTACAGGGGCCGGACCCGGACAGTCCGTCGCAAGTTCCATTACCAACTCCCCACTGGTGCGCAGTGGTCCGCAGTGGTGCGC
>JBBQZF010000012.1:0-29995 GCA_038208015.1 Gemmatimonadales bacterium | reverse complement strand
GCATCGCAGTGGCCGCAGGCTTCGCCCGTGGTGGCAGGGTCGTAGCAGCTGGTCGTAAGGCTGTAATCGACCCCGAGGCGCAAGCCGAGCTCGATTATCTCACGCTTCGAGAGATCGATGAGGGGAGTGCGTATCCGCACGGGAGCGCATTCCGACTCGACACCGGATCTTGTGGCGAGGCCGGCCATTCTCTCGAACGCCGCGATGAACTCGGGTCTGCAGTCGGGGTATCCACTGTAGTCGAGCGCGTTGACCCCGATGAAAATCTCCTCGGCGCCGAGCACTTCGGCCCAGGCCAGGGCGAAGGAGAGAAAAATCGTGTTACGGGCCGGAACGTAAGTGATGGGAATGCCCGGTCTTCCCTCGATTGACTCATCCTTCGGGACTTCGATATCGGCTGTGAGAGCGGATCCGCCGAAAGCCCGAAGGTCGATATCCGTGACGATGTGCCGGACTACGGCGTAGGTCGCGGCGATTTTACTCGCGGCCGCAACTTCCGCTGCGTGCCGCTGGCCGTAGCTGAAGCTCAGCGCGTGCACGGCACGGCTCTCGCTCAGGGCAACCGCGAGGAGCGTGGTTGAGTCCAGGCCGCCGCTTAGAAGAAGGACGGCTTTTTTTCTGTCCATCAGTACAAGATAAGACCAGGGAGACACCTTTGAACGCATTGCCCGCAATCCGCTACTCGACACTCGCTGCGGCGTCTATCGCCGCTATCGCCTGTGCAAGCGGAGGTTTCGATACGGCGGGGAGGCCCGGGGGGACGTCGGCCGGGATCACAGCCGAGGACCTCAGACTCAGGCTCTACATCTTCGCCGATGATTCGATGATGGGGCGCGAAGCCGGAACGCTGGGCAGCGCAAAAGCTGCCGCATATCTGGCCGCCGAAGCGGCTCGCCTCGGGCTCGAGCCGGCCGGTGACAGTGACACATATTTCCAGGAGATCACGGCGACGTCCTCACGATTGTCCGGCGGCCTTCCTGGAACCTCCAGCAATGTGATCGCGATTCTGCGTGGCAGCGATCCGGTCCTCCGGAACGAGTACGTAGCGGTCGGCGCACACAAGGATCATGTCGGGTTTCGCCGTGGAGGGCCGGTCGATCACGATTCACTCAAGGCGTTCAACACGGAACTCACCCGGCTCGGTGCACCACACTGGGACGGCTCTGCCGCGGCAAGGCGTGACGCACTCCGCCGGGTGATCGGCATCAACATCGACAGCCTGCGGGCGCTTCGCGCAGCCAGGCCGGATTCGATAAGCAACGGGGCTGACGATGACGGCTCGGGGAGCGTGACGGTGCTAGAGATAGCCGAAGCGCTTTCGAGCATGCCGGTGAAGCCGAAGCGCTCGATCATCTTTGTCTGGCATACGGCCGAGGAGAAGGGCCTGCTCGGCGCAAAGTATTTCACCGAGAATCCAACTGTCCCGCGCGAGCAGATTGTCGCCCAGCTGAACCTCGACATGGTGGGACGCGGCGGCGCAACGGATATCGCCGGAGGCGGTCCCGACTATCTGCAGCTCGTCGGCTCACGCCGACTGTCGACGCAGCTCGGCAACCTCGTGGAGCAGGTGAACGCCGCCAGCTCGACGCCCTTCAGGTTCGACTATCAGTTCGACGCCCGCGGTCACCCCGAGCGCATCTATTGTCGGAGCGATCACTACATGTACGCTCGCTACGGGATTCCAGTTGTGTTCTTCACGACCGGCCTGCATCCCGATTACCACCAGGTGACCGACGAGCCTCAGTACATCGACTACCCGAAGCTGACGCGCGTTGCGAACTTCATTCGCGATGTCACCGTGAGAGTGGCGAACCTCGAGACCCGGCCGGTCGTGGACAAACCGGTTGGAGATCCCACCGCGCGCTGCGTTCAGTAGTGCGCGAAGGGATCAGGCTGCAGCGGTCCGCAGCTCTCCCACGAGCCCCTTGAGCTGACGGCTGCCGACGAGGAGCTCGCTCGAGGCGCTCTTCATCTGCTCGCACGCGGCGCTTTGCTCCTCGGTCGATGCGCTTACCTGCATTGCCGCCGCGGCATGACCTTCTGCCGTCCGCGCAATGAGCCCGAGGTTCTGCACTGCGCCTTCGACGGCGCGGACGTTCTCCTGCGCTGCGGAGGTCACGGCTGCCGCGCTTTGACGGGTGCGCTCGGCGGCTCCTGCAATTGTCGCCAGCGCGCCGTTGAGGTCGCGGCCCACCCGCTCGATCTCGCCCACATGGGCTGAGCTTCCTTCCATCGCGCGCGTCGTCGTGGTTACGCGCGATGTTACAGCCTCGGTCAGGCGAACGACGTCATCGGCGGCGGTCTGCGTCTGCTCGGCGAGCTTTGCAACCTCCGCCGCAACGACAGCGAAGCCGCGACCTGCCGGCCCTGCCCTCGCGGCCTCGATAGAGGCATTCAGCGCGAGCAGGTTAGTCTGCTCGGCGATTCTGCTCACCGAGCTCACGAAATTGTTGATCTCGACCGCCGTGGCAGCGAGCCCACTGACTTCCGCCGCGGCGGACTGAACGATGGTGCGGACTTCGAGCAGGATGGCCAGTGCCCGGTCCATCTCGGTGCGCTTTGACTCAGCCTCCGATTCGATCGCGCCGGCCAGGGCGTGAACCTCCGCCGCGCCGCCGACCATTCTGTCAGCGCGGACGCGGATCCCGTCGAGCGCGTCGTGCACTTTTTTCAGCTGCTGCACCTGTGTCTCCGCGCCGTGTGAGACCTCGCCAACCGCCTCGGCCATCTGGCCCGCGGAGTCGGAGATCTGCTTCGACGCCGAAGCGAGGTCGCCCGCCGATTTTGCGACGTCGTCAGCCGTGTGGGCGGCACCAGCCACCACGCGCGACAGTGATTCGCTGGCGTGGTTCATCGCCTCTGCAAGAGTCCTGAACTCACCCGGCATTCCCGGCGTCGCCGTACGATTGAGAAGATTGCCGCGACTGAGCTGGATGGCGTGGCGGACGAGCGACCGCAACGGGCGGCCTATCTCGCGGGAAGTCCTTATGACGATCAGAATCGCCAGCGCGAGTGCGAAGCCGATCACCGTCACGAGAAGAGCGGATCTCCGGAAAGCGTATTCGCTGAGCGAGTCGGAGGCACGCAGGAATGCGGTATTGTTCGCCTGGTCAACCCTCTGCAGATCCGCGAGTAGCTGCTCGACCAGCTTGCCCGCGACACTGGCTTGCGCTCTCGCTTCTTCGACGCGCCCGAGATCCCGCAGGCGGTGGGCAACAGCGAACGCGTTCTCGACTTCAGCCAGGCGGTTGTCGACGATCACGGTGTTTGCAACTTCGCCCGCGAGATCGCTCCGCCTGGAGGTGAACGTTCTGTGCAGGCCATGAGCTTCGAGTCCAAGTCGCCGGAACTCAGCTTCGGCTACCGGGTCTCCGCCGTTCAGGTAACTCGTTGCGGCCTGGACCTCCCGGGTGATGACGTGGGAGAACTTTGCTGACTGCTGCGTAACCGCATTGGCGTGGGTCAGGGTGCTCTCCACCTGGTCGGAGATCGTCGCGATCGACGCCCAGCCGACAAATCCAGCGACTACGAGAAGGAAAATCAGAACGGAGAACCCGAGTCCGAGGAGTCGGCGGATTGTCTGTGGGCCGGAGCTGTCGATCATCTGCGTTCACCTGCCCCGCCAATGACGGCCGGACGCGCGGCAACCGAGCCGCCCCCTGAAACAAGAGTGCCCGACATCGCCTGGGCGACGTGGAATCCCATCCCGATGGGATCTCCCTGGGAATCGAAATAGACCGGCCCGGTGACACCCTCGAAGGAATTGTCGGCGCTCAATGTGGCCAGATAGTCACGTATGGCCAGACGGTCTCCGCCCTTCTCGATGAGCGCCTGAGCGATGAGTCGCGTGGCATCGTAAGCGAGCGCGGCGAAGGCGTCAGGCTTTGTGCCATATTTGCTCTCGAACGCTGCGACGAATCGCCGGACGTTGGGAGTGCGCGCTGCAGCATTGAAGGAGGTTCCCACGTACGCGCCGGTGGAAGCGGCTGTATCGGTGACGATGCCCTGCCACCCATCCCCTCCGAGAAAGATTGCCTGTATCCCCTGCCGGCGGGCTTCGCGAAGAATGCGTAGCGCGGACTCTTCCCGGCCAGCGACGAAAACGATGCCGGGCTGCCGCATTCTCAGGTACGCCACGAAAGGCTCGGGATCGAGCTTTTCGGAAATCGGGTCGAAGCTCACCACATTGCCCTCGAACGACTTGCGGAACGCGTCGGCAAGTCCTCTTCCATATGAGTCGTTTTCGTAAAGCACTGCTGCGTGCTTGAATTGAGGGGCGTTCCCCCCGATCATCGAGGCAAATCGCGCGAGTATCACGCCATTCAGCGAATCGCTGGAGATGACCCTGAAAGTCCACCGTGAAACGCCCGTCAGGTCCGGCGAGGACGCCGTTGTCGCGACGGCAGGGAGCTGGCCGTCGTAGATGCGGGCAGCAGCCATCATCGCCCCGGAGTTGACGTGGCCGACCACCGCCATGACCCGCTGGTTCGAGACGAACTCGTGCGCGATCGCGGCGGCGCGCGTTCCATCCGCCTCGTCGTCGCGAGCGAGTATCTCGAGCTTCTTCCCGTTGATCCCGCCGCTGCGGTTTATCTCATCGACGGCGAGGTCGATTCCCCGACGCGTCATGACACCGTATCCCTCCTTGAAGGGACCGGCTGCGCCGACGAGAAAAGTGTCCGGCCCGCGGCTGCATCCCGCCAGCGCGGACAGACAGAAAACGAGTACTATCGATCTCAAGTTGATCTCCAGGGGGACAGACTGGCATGCCTGCCCGTCCATTTGACGAGATTGTCGCCCCAGGGTCACTGAGCACGCTCTCTTTCCAACCAGCCGGGTGGCATCCAAACTGCCTTGAGTGTCCGCAACCTGAATGAGGAAACCGAGGCGTGCAGATTCTCGTGACTGGAGGGACAGGGGTAGTGGGTGCGGGCGCGGTGAGCGAGCTGGTCCGGCGCGGTCACCGCGTCCGGCTTCTCAGCAGGCACGCTCTTGAGGACGTCGCGCAGTGGGGCGATGTCGTTGAGCCGTGGCCGGCAAGCGTCAATGACCGCGCAGGAATCACCGGCAGTGCCGCGGGCTGCGACCTCGTGATTCACGTTGCAGGCATCGTCTCCGAATCGCCGCCTGACGTGACATTCGACAGCGTGAACGTCGAGGGCACCGAGAACATTATCGCCGAAACCGAGCGCGCCGGGGTCGGACGATTCATCTTCCTCTCGTCACTCGGAGCCGGGCAGGGCGAGTCGCCGTATCACGTTTCAAAGCGAACGGGCGAGGCGGCAGTCAGGAAGTTCCGCGGCGGATGGATAATCCTGCGGCCGGGCAATGTCTACGGCCCTGGAGACGAAGTCGTATCGCTCCTTCTCAAGATGGTGAGAACGCTGCCCGCCATGCCGGTCATCGATGGTGGCGACAACGTTTTCCAGCCACTCTGGGTCGACGACCTGTCGAAGGCGATCGCCAGCGCGGCCGAGCGAACCGACCTCCACGGCCGCACACTCGAGCTCGCGGGGGAGGAGGAAGTATCCACGAACGGCCTGCTCGACAGGTTTTCGTCGATAACCGGCCGCAATCCGATTCGTATTTCAGTTCCCGGATTCGTCGCCAGCGCGGGCGCGGCAATCGGCGGAATCGTCGGCATCGAGCTTCCGGTAAACGAGAGCCAGCTGACGATGCTCCGGGAAGGCAACGTCATCCGAACGCCGGGTGGCAACGCGCTCACCGCCGTCTTCAGGATACAACCGACTACGCTGGAGGAAGGCTTGAAAAAACTCGCCGACGCGCAGCCCGAGCAGCTGCCTGACGATGCAGGTATCGGGTCGCTCAAGAGAAAGCGGATCTGGGCGGACATCAGCGGCAGCCGGCTTTCACCCGAAGAACTCTTCGAGCGGTTCCGTTGCGACTTCAACGAAGCGACGCCGGGAATCGTCGACGCCCGGACCGAGCCCGGCACGAGCACAGCTCTGGAGCCCGGCGCGACAATCACGATGTCGCTGCCGCTCCGCGGCAATATCCAGGTGCGGGCGCAGGAGGTGACTCCAATAAAAGCCACGCTCGTCACGCTCGAAGGCCATCCACTCGCGGGCGGAGTGAGATTCCTGTCAGAGCAGCGCGGAGATCAGGTCCGCTTCGAGGTCCAGGTCTACGACCGCCCCGCCAATATCGCCGACTGGTTCGCCATGAAGGCGATCGGCGACTCGATGCAGAGTCGCACATGGGAAAGCGTCATCCAGAGAATGATCGACCAGAGCGGAGGCACAGCCCCTTCAGGAATTCAGGAGAACGAGGAAGCTCTCGACGAACACCAGACCGACCGCATCGAAGACTGGCTGCGCGATCTCGTGATGGAGAGAAAGCGCGTCGAAGCCGCGGGCGGCTAGCTCACTCCCTGAAGTCGAGCACCGGTTCGCGCAGCTGGCAGTGCTCGCCGCAGCCGAGCTTGTACCTGTTGCGGGCGAACCAGCGGTAGACCTTTTCCGCGACCGGCCGCGCGAACGGAATAGAAAAAACCCACGAGAGAAGTTTTCCCTTGGGCAGGATATCGAGCAAGCGCTCGAGTGCCGCTGCTCCCTGTGACGTGCGCCCTGTTCTGTTCTCGATCACCTGCACCGACTCGAGGTAGGCGCGCGCCGGGATCCATGGATAACGTGCATGAAGACCAGGAGTCTGCGAAGGAAGGACCACCAGCTCGTGCTTCCTGTCCCACTTGCTGAGCAGGTGCACGAGTCGCTTGCACACGTTGCAGAATCCGTCGTATACAACGGTGTATGGCCTGCCCTCGGCCCCGTGAGTCGGGGCATCCTCAGGGGCATCCTGGCCCTCGATCGTGAACCTCACGACCGGGACGGTCACGACGACCCGACCGCAGCGCCCTCGGGAGCGGCTGAACCCGCAACCGTCGTGGTTACGGACGGTGAGTGAGTCAGGGTTCCGTGAATCGCGCAGAGCTCGGCCACTCGGGTAGCGGCGCTCTGCCGCTGTGGCGGAAGGGAAGGCCAGTCGATCTTCATGTCGATCGATCCGACCCTGTGGGGATCCTCAGCAAAATCCCACCTGACTTCGATCGCAATATCGTCCGAGCCCAGCTTCGCACTGGTGGCCCACGAGGCAAGCACTGAGTACGTGCAGAACGCGAGTCCGCTCGCGAGCATGTGAAACGGCGAGTAAAGCTGGTCTCCGGATTCGGCCTCGATCGTCATCGGCCCGGGGATCGGCTCGAGCCTGATTCCATCTTCGGCAATGAGCGTGATCTTCATGACGCTCTCAGGTTAGCGAGAATCGTTCCCCGGAGGCGCCGGCTGCTGCTGAGTGAGACAATGGAGCGTTCCGAACCCCCACACGAGGTCGACGGCGTGGATTCCCACCACTTCCCGTCCCGGAAACTCTCCGGCGATTATGCCGAGTGCTTCGCGGTCTGACGGATCGTTGAAGGTCGGGACGATCACCACCCCGTTCGCGATGTAGAAGTTTGCGTAACTCGCCGGAAGCCGCTGCCCTTCCATCACAAGGGGGCGCGGATAGGGAAGCTTCACCACACGCTGCCCGGCCGCCTCCAGTCTCCGGAGATTGTCGACAGACCCGCGGTGGTTGGCGTCAGACGGATCTTCCTCGAATGCGAGCAGGACGACTCCGCGGGAGCAGAAGCGGGCGATATCATCTATGTGCCCGTGAGTGTCGTCGCCGGCGCAGCCCTCGCCCAGCCATATGGTGTTGGTGATTCCGAGGTAGTCGCTGAAAGCCTTCTCATACTCGCCTCGGCGCATCCCCGGATTTCTTACCTGTTCGTCACTCAGGAGCCATTCCTCGGTGACAAGAAGCGTCCCCGCCCCATCGGTTTCGATCCCGCCACCCTCGAGAACCAGCCACGACCCGTCTGAGCGCGTCGGCACGGCCCGCGGCAACCCGGCGATCCGCTCGATGGCCTCGCCGAGCTTTTCGTCCCGCGCATAGTTGTCATATTTGGCCCAGGCGTTGAACCGCCAGTTCATGAGCTCGACCGCGCCATCGCTCCAGATGAATGTCGGCGCCGAGTCCCGGAGCCACACCCGGTCATTGGGTACGATGTGGAGCCGATACCCCTCCTCCGCAACGCCGGAGGATGCGAGCACGATGCGCGCTGCGTCCCGCACCAGCTCGTCGTGGCAGAGTATCTCCACGCGCTCGCACGTGCTGAGTGCGCGGACGATCTCCGCGTAAACCCACGGAATCGCCCCGAGCTTTCCCGGCCAGTCGGGCTCGTGGTGCGGCCAGGCGATCCATGTCGCGTCGTGCCTCTCCCACTCCGCCGGCATTCTCCTGCGCGCACTCGTCGTATTCATTCGCCGGATTATTTCGTTGGATCTCGGGTGCACTGGGTGTTCAGGCTTTTTTGACAAGTCTGAAAATGTGAAAACCATGGGGAGAACGGATTGGGCAAATAGAGCGGATCGGGCGAATCAACTTCTGGGTTTTTTGTTTCAAGTTCCGTCGCGGCCTGCTCTGCGCCTCTGTGCAGGCCGATAGGCCTCTCTGGCCCTCTATTCAACTTTTATTGGTTCCTTACCCTATATATCTCTCAAGAATCGGCCCGTAGGCATCGATCCGCCTGTCGCGCAGGAACGGCCAGTTCCGCCGCGTTTCCTCGATCAGCCGCCGATCGCAGTCAACCACCAGCACTTCCGGATCAGTGCCTGCCTCCGCCAGCTTGCGGCCGAACGGGTCGGAGACGAACGAGTGACCGAAAAACTCGATTCCGTCGGTGCCCTCTTCGTCTTCATGTCCCACCCGGTTTGGAGATGCGACAAAAACCCCGTTTGCTATTGCGTGAGCCCGCTGGGCAGTCTGCCATGCCTCGAGCTGGGATTGTCCGAACTCCTTCTTCTCCGAGGGATGCCACCCGATCGCGGTGGGATAGAAGATTATCTCGGCTCCAAGCAGCGCCGTTATCCGGGCCGCTTCAGGGTACCACTGGTCCCAGCATATGAGCACCCCGATCGTCGCGTACTTCGTTTTCCAGACCCGGAATCCGCTCACGCCCTTGTGGGCGTCGTCAAACGAAACGTTCGATTCCCCGGGTGTGAAATAGTACTTCTCATAGAAAAGCGGATCGTCTGGAATGTGCATCTTGCGGTAGACGCCAAGCATCGACCCGTCAGCATCGACGACCGCGGCAGAGTTACGGTAGACGCCCGCCGCCTCCCGCTCGAAGACGGGCACGATCAGGACTACACCAAGCTCCTGCGAAAGCTTCTGCATCCGCTCAACTGCCGGTCCCGGGATCGGCTCGGCAAGGTCGAACCGCTCGCATTTCTGCGCCTTGCAGAAGTAGGGGGCGTTGAAGAGCTCCTGGAGGCAGATTATCTGTGCGCCGCGGGCGGCCGCCTCGCGCACCCGCTCGACCGCCCGCTCGACATTTGCGTTGGCGTCATCGGTTACCGCTTCCTGGATGAGACCGACTTTCACGGTTGTATTCATGGTGTTTCGAAAGCTGATACGTTTATCCTGGCACAGGAAGTGGGCTGGCACTCCCCGCGGACCCCGTTCCCCGAATGGCGATGACTGACACCGGCGACAAGAATACACCTCCCCCGAACGAAATGATGAAGACCTCCGGGGGATCTCCGCTTCCCACCGGAGTTGACCGGCGCAACATACGGCGGAGTCACCGCGCGCATAGCGTTTTCCGGGCCATCAAGGCGCAGCACTCCGGTGAGCAGACGAGGATGCAGGTGGCGGCGAACTGGCTCACGACCCTCGCCAGCTCAACCGGCTTCTTCCTCGGCCACATCACGTGGTTTGCGGTCTGGCTGCTGTGGAACTCGCCTCTGCTCCCGGTGCCGAAGTTCGATCCGTTTCCCTTCGGGCTGCTGACGATGATCGTCTCGCTCGAGGCGATCTTCCTGTCGATCTTCGTCCTGATGACGCAGGGGAGGGAATCGCGTATCGGCGAGCTCCGCGAAGAGCTGACTCTCCAGGTGAACCTGCGAATCGAGGAGGAGGTAACAAAAACCCTTCACCTCGTGGCAGGCCTCTACACCAGGATGGGGCACACCCTCGGCAACGATCCGGACCTGAAGGAGATGCTCAAGCCGCTCGATCCCCAGCAGATGGAGAAAGAGGTGAACGAGCAGATCAAGGATGCGATCCCGCGCCTGAAGTTCGGCAAGAAGGGGGCGGCCGCTCGGCCCTAGCAGGCGCCCCGACTGCACGGCATCGTGCAGTCGGGCACGCCGGTCGCTCTAGCCTACGAGCTGCCAGAGCACGTACTGAAGTATCCCGCCGTGCCGGTAGTAGCTCATCTCCTCGGGCGTGTCGATACGTGATACGGCCTGGAATTCGGTCACCGTGCCGTCGTCCGCTGCCGCGCGTACGGTCAGCAGGGAATGCGGCTTCATGTCGTCAGACATTCCCGCTATGTCGAACGTCTCGAAGCCGCTGAGCTTCAAGGTCTCCCGCGTGTCGCCGGGCATGAACTCGAGAGGCAGCACTCCCATCCCCACGAGATTCGACCGGTGAATCCTCTCGAACGACTCGGCGATTACCGCGCGCACTCCAAGGAGAAGCGTTCCCTTCGCCGCCCAGTCGCGGGACGACCCGGTGCCGTATTCCTTCCCCGCGATTATCACCAGCGACACTCCCTGGCGCTGGTATTCCATCGACGCGTCGTAAATCGGAACCGGATCCCCTCCCGCCGACACCGCGGTCCAGCCGCCCTCGGTTCCCGGTGCCAGCTCGTTCCGCAGGCGGATGTTCGCGAACGTGCCGCGCATCATCACCTCGTGATTTCCGCGGCGCGCGCCGTACGAGTTGAACTCTGACGTGTTGACTCCATGCGCGATGAGCCACTTCCCAGCCGGGCTCGCAGCGGGAATCGACCCGGCGGGCGATATGTGATCGGTGGTTATCGAGTCGCCGAGTTTTGCGAGCACGCGGGCTTCGCGAACCGGACGCACACCTGGCGGCGTCAACGTCATTCCGTCGAAGAACGGCGGGTTCTTGACGTATGTCGAGTCGGCGACCCAGTCGTAGAGATCCCCTTCGGGCACCGGCAGGCTGCGCCAGTTCTCGTCACCGTCGAAAACGTTCGCATACTGGTTCTTGAACATCTCCGCCTTGACCGACCGGAGTATCTCGTCCTCGACATCCTTCGGTGCGGGCCAGATGTCGCGCAGGAACACCGGACCGTCGCTTCCGATGCCGATGGGCTCGGTGTTGAAGTCGATATCCATGTTCCCCGCAAGCGCGTACGCGACGACGAGCGGTGGGGACGCCAGATAGTTGAACCGCGTGAGCGGGTTGATCCGCCCCTCGAAATTGCGATTTCCGGACAGCACCGCGGCCGCGACGAGCTTGTGCTCCTCGATCGCGTCAGCGACCGGCTGCGGGAGCGGTCCCGAGTTTCCGATGCACGTCGTGCACCCGAAGCCGACTATGTGAAACCCCAGCGTCTCGAGCGAGGGAAGCACGCCGGCAGCCGTGAAGTAGTCCTGCACGACCTTCGACCCGGGGGCGAGGCTGGTTTTCACCCAGGGCTTCGTCATCAGGCCCTTCGACACGGCATTCCGTGCGAGAAGCCCCGCGGCGAGCATTACGCTCGGATTCGACGTGTTCGTGCAGCTTGTTATCGCCGCGATCACGACCGAGCCGTGGCGCAGCCCGAACGTCTCTCCCCGCATCGTCACCTTCACCGCCGAGTTCTCGCCCGCCTGCTCGGCGTGCGATGTCGCGACGGCGGTCGGTGAAAGCTGTGGAGTGGCGGAAACCGACATGGCCTGCTTCGCCGCGGCGATCCCGGCGACTGTCCCTGTCCTCTCGAGATCGGCCTCGAGCGCTTCCCTGAACATTCTCTTTGCCAGCTTGAGCGGCACGCGGTCCTGCGGCCGCTTCGGCCCGGCAAGGCTTGGCTCGATTGTTCCGAGGTCGAGTTCGATCGTGTCGCTGAAGAGCGGGTCGGGCGAGTCGTCAGTCCTGAAAATTCCCTGCGCCTTCGTGTAGGCCTCGACCAGTTCGACCTGCTGCTCGGCGCGACCGGTGAAGCGGAGGTACTTGACTGTCTCCGCGTCGATCGGGAAGAAGCCCATGGTGGCTCCGTATTCAGGAGCCATGTTGCCGATCGTCGCGCGGTCGGCGAGTGAGAGCGACGACAGTCCCGCTCCGTAGAACTCGACGAACTTTCCGACGACTTTCTTCTGACGCAGCATCTCCGTGACGGTGAGGACGAGATCAGTCGCGGTCGCGCCTGGCGGAAGCTTGCCGTGAAGCTTGAACCCTATGACCTCGGGAATCAGCATTGACACAGGCTGTCCGAGCATCGCCGCCTCGGCCTCGATTCCGCCGACACCCCAGCCGAGCACGCCGAGGCCGTTGATCATCGTCGTGTGGGAGTCTGTTCCGACGAGCGAGTCGGGGTACGCGGTTGTCTCGCCATCGACGGTATTCGTGAACACCGCCTGGGCGAGATACTCGAGGTTTATCTGGTGGACGATGCCGGTACCCGGCGGAACCACACGGAAGTTCTCGAACGAGTTCTGGCCCCAGCGAAGGAACGCGTAGCGCTCCTGGTTCCTCTCGAACTCGAGATTCGCGTTGATGAGGAACGCTGCGTCCGAGCCATATTCATCGACCTGGACCGAGTGATCGATCACGAGGTCCACCGGCTGGAGCGGATTGATCTTCGCCGGGTCGCCGCCGAGCCGGGCCAAGGCGTCGCGCATTGCGGCCAGATCGACGACTGCGGGAACGCCGGTGAAATCCTGGAGGAGTACGCGAGCGGTCCGGAAGGCTATCTCCTTCTCGGCTTTTCCCTTTACGTCCCAGCTCGCAAGCGCCTCGATGTCCTCGCGCTTCACGAACTTTCCATCCTCGTTGCGGAGGAGATTCTCGAGGAGGATCTTGAGGCTGACGGGAAGGGTGGAGGCTTTGCCGCCCGAGACCGAATCGAGCGAATCGAGGCGGTAGATGGTGTACTGTCGCCCCCCGGCCTCGAGCGTTGACCGGCTTCCGAAAGAATTCGGATGTGTCATTTTGGCTTTCTCTGTAACTGGCCGCGCGGGCGCAGGCCTGTTGTGCTCTGAGCCACTGTCGGCGTCGTAGTGCACGGCCGGCAGGCTATTCTAAATCTAAGGCATATAAGGATCAGTTGACTGAATATCGGGGAGGATCCAAACCGGGCGGAGCTCGCTACCGTGTCGGCGGCTCGTGGTCAAAAGTGGCTCTCGTCGCTGTCGCAATGATGATCGGTGCGCCGGCCCTGAGGGCTCAGACCACTGACTCCCTGACGACCGCGATCTCGCAGGCGCTCCGTGAGGAAGGGCTTGTCGGTGCTACTTGGGCCCTCGTCACCCCTGCGGGAACGACGCTCGGTGCGGCGGGATTCAAGGACGCGCCGCGGAACGTCCCGATGTCCCCTCACGATCGCGTCCACGTGGGATCGGTCGCCAAAACGCTCATCGCGACAGGAATTCTGCATCTCGTCACCGAGGGGCGCGTTGCACTCGATGCCCCGGTTTCCATGTATTTGCCCGACGTGACCGTCGACAATCCGTGGGAGGCGGAATCGCCGCTGCTGCTTCGTAACCTGCTCGATCATTCGGGCGGACTCGACGACGCGCGGATGTGGCAGGTTTTCAGCCTTCGTGCAAAAGCCGCTGCGCCACTGCGCGGTGGTCTCACGCGCGGCGGAAGGCCCGTGCGCATAAGACATCGGCCCGGCGACCGCTTCTCGTACTCGAACTCCAGTTTCGTGATGCTGGGAATGGTCATCGAGGCTGTCACTGGCACGCGGTACGAGGCATACCTCGACAGCGCATTGCTCGGGCCGCTAGGGATGACGCGCAGCACGTTTGCCTTTGTGACCCAGGAGGGGTCCTCGGCGGATGCCACGCTCGCTATGGGCCACTTCGATCCAATGACAACGAGCGCGGCAGTACCCGTGCACGTACGGCCAGCGAGCCAGTTCACGACGACTGCCGGCGACATGGGCCTGTTTGCGCGCTTTCTAATGGGTGATGGCCGCGTGGAAGGCCGGGTACTCGTCGACAGTGTCCTGCTGCATGCGATGGCAGTCCCCATTACGACAGAGGCGGCGCGAGCAGGGCTCGCCGCTGGATATTCACTCGGACTGATGCGCAGGGATCGGCACGGAGTCGTGGGCAAGTGCCATCTTGGCAATAGCGGCACGTTCAGGGCTGCCTTCTGCCTTTACCCTGAACACCAGCGCGCATTCTTCATTTCGCACAACGTGGACCCGGAGACTGCGAACTTCGAAAGAATCGACGCAATGCTTGCGGACGCGCTCCGCCTGCCGCCAGCTCCTGCGGCGATAGCACAAACGCCGGGCGTCGATCCTTCGTTATGGGAGGGTCTCTATCTGACCAGACCCAACCGGTTCGCTCAGTTCGGGTATCTGGACGAAGTCGCCGGAGTAACCCGTGTAAGGTGGGACGGGACATCCCTTCATCTGCGCCCGCTTCAGGGTCGCGTGCGTACGCTGTCGCCTGTCGGCGGAGTGTTGTTTCGCGCTGCCGACCGGCGTCAGGCCACGCACGCTCTCCTTCGCTCGGCAAATCGGCGAATGATCATCACCGACGGTCTGCGAACTCTCGAGAGAGTGCCGCGAGCACCCGTTTACCTGCGGTGGGCGAGTGCTGCTGCAGGGCTCGGTGCTCTCTTTTACCTGTTGATCGTCGGCGGCGCGCGAAGTCTGCTCGCCGTTGGGCGCGGCGCGTGGCGGTCTGAGCCGCTGAGGTGGCCCGTGCTCTGTCTCGCGCTGCTGATTCTGGCGCCGCTGCTCTTTCTGACGCAGTCGTTCATGGCGATTGGTGACCCAACACCGGCCAACGTGGTTCTTGCTCTGCTGACCGGCGCACTACCCGTCAGTATCGTCGCAGGGGGCGTTCATCGCGTTGGCGCAGGGGCAGGGAGCCTTACTGCGCGCCTCGACATTCTGGCTCTCGCTGGCTTGTTGCAGTGGTGCATCGTCCTCGCATCCTGGGAGCTGATTCCGTTCACGTTATGGCTTTGAGCCGACCCCGGAATTCCTCCCTCCGCTCGATGATGTAGAATATTGCCGATGCTCGACATAGAGGAATTCCGCGCCGCGGTGATGGATCACGCCGAGCTTCCGCGCGTGCCGACCCCGATGATTCTGCGGCGGGATGAGGTCGCGCACCTCAGGATCCAGCGCGCTGTCTGGCGCGAGCTGCGCACCACGCCGGGTGCGATGGCGGTCACCGGCGCGTTCGCCGTGATCGAGATGGGCCAGCTCTACATAACGAACCAGCGAATCCTCCTCGATGGCGTTGGCACTGACCTGAGCATCGAGTACTCCGAGCTCGACGGGGTCGCCATCTCCGACGGAATGCTTCTGCTGCAGAGGATCGGGAAGCTCGATCCCTATCTGGAGCTCAACTCCCCGGCGTGGCTCGATGTCGTGCTCCTCCTGATCGAGCGCGCGAGACGCGGAAGCAGGCCTCTCAGGGACTATCTGGATTCTCCCACCGCGACAGGCAATGGGAATAAATCGACAGGAGCGGCTGTAGCGACGGATCAGCGTGATGCGGGCGCGGCAGCCATTCACGTGCCTCCCCCAGCGCCACCGCCGTCACTCGAGGAGCTGCTTGCCCGTCTCGACCGCCTTGTCGGTCTTGATTCAGTGAAAACAGAAATAAGGACGCTCGTGAACGTCGCCCGTGTTCACGAGATGCGGCGAAAGGAGGGATTGAAGGTTCCTGCGGCCGGATATCACATGGTCTTCTCCGGACCGCCCGGGACGGGCAAGACGACGATCGCCCGCCTGCTGGGGGCGATTTTCCACGCACTCGGGCTTCTGTCGAAGGGACATCTCTCGGAGGTCGACCGCGCTGAGCTAGTCGCGGGGTATGTCGGGCAGACCGCGATAAAGACGAACCGCGTGGTAAAGGAATCGCTCGGCGGAGTGCTGTTCATCGACGAGGCTTACAGCCTCGCCCCCGGCAACTCGGAACAGGACTTCGGGCGTGAGGCGATCGAGACACTGCTCAAGCTGATGGAGGACCACCGCGAGGATCTCGTCGTTATCGTCGCCGGTTATCGCGAGCGGATGGAGACGTTCCTCGAGTCGAATCCCGGCCTTCGCTCACGCTTCACGCGGTTCATCGACTTCCCCGACTACGAGCCCGACGAGCTCGCGCTGATATTCGTCAGGATGTCGGAGGAGGATGGGTATTCGCTCGCTGACGGGGCGCTCGACGAGGTGAAGAGCATCCTGAATCGTGAGTACGAGGCGCGGACGGGCAACTTCGGCAACGCCCGCCTGGTGCGGAATCTTTTCGAGCGATCGCTGACTTCCCAGGCAAACCGGCTCGTCAATTCAGCTCCGTCCCGCGCGGAGCTCTGCACCCTCACGGCATCTGACATCGGCGGGGAAAGCGATCGAGTTTAAATCCGCTTGATCCGCTCAATTCGTCAAATGTAAAAACCCCTGGGTTCGCCTTACGCCGACTCCCGCCGGATCTCCCGCTCCTGAGTCGTTTTCGCGTCGAGAGCTTCCTGCTGGTTGTCGTCGAACTCTCTCGCTTCATCGTCGGCCCCTTCCGCTCTGATCGCGTAAGTCGGACAGTGATGCACGAAGTCGCCGTCAGCGGGGGACCAGTCGACAACAGGCAGCCTGGCGTATGCCTTGCCCGACTCATCCATCGCCATTATCGCGGGCGCCAGCGCGGCGCAGAGAGTGCAGCCGATGCATTTCTCCCTGTCGACCGAAATCCTGATCTCACGCCGGGGAAAGATTCCGCCCGGAGCGGCGAGACTGACCTCCAGATGCTCGAGCACCTCGACGGCAGCCTTGTAGCCAGCCTCTATGAGCTCGTCGGCGTGAGTGAAGCTGAACCACCCGATGTGTGACACCCGCGGCCTGATGAGCATCATCGGCGGACCGGTCCAGCGCTCGAGCGGATGGAGTTGAAGCGCATGCATCATCGTGGTCGCGGCGCGCATGTAGATCGCAGTGAACCCGTGCCGCGCAATGTTCTCCTTGCGAATCAGGTAGCTGCTTCCCGTATCGACCGCGATCACCGCGTCCATCCCCTGCGATGCGACGCTCGTCGGAAGATTGTCGACAACTCCGCCATCGACACAGCTTCTGCCTCCCACATCGCCCGGCGGATAAAAGCCCGGAAGCGCGCACGATGCATAAACGGCATCGATCACTCTGACGTCGCGCAGCCCCGGCAGTCCCCAGACGACAGGAGAGCCGCGCTGAAGATCGACAGTGTTGACAAGCAGCGGCGTCTCCAGCTCGTCGAACGTAACGTCCCGCAATACCGACTCGCACAGCTCGCGGAGGGGACCGGCCTGGTACACTGACGGTGCCCTGGTCCTCTCCAGCACCATCGCGATCCGGTTCAGTCGGAACAGGTCCTTCCGCTTGAGATTCCGAGCGCGGTCCGCCATCTCGCCGATCGCCATGCCACCGGCCTTGGCGGCGGATATGAGCGAGCCGATGCTCGTGCCGGCGAGAACCGACGGCACGATCCCTTTCTCCTCGAGGGCGCGCAGCACCCCGATGTGCGCGAATCCCTTGAGGCCTCCCCCGCCCAGCACGAGCGCGATCTTCCTCTGCTTCGGGGCAATGTTCAAAGTCTCCATTGCAGGAGAAAGTAGAACTGGATGCGTTCCTCGGCCATTATTCCCGTTCACCCGACGCCCACGAACTTCCATGATCATCTCCCAGCGCACTCCCATCAGCCGCACCCGGGCGCCTCGTTCAGTGGCGGCCAGTTGAGGGACGCGCTCCTCGATTACCGCGTGGAGTTCGGGTCAGTCGCAAGATCGACGTACCTCATCTCGAATTCTCTCGGGCCGATGCCCCGGACCGTTCCGGGCCGGCTTGCCCAGTATGCCGCCGAATGGGGTGAGCTCGGCGTGAAGGCATGGGCCCGGGGATGGTGGGAGATGCCTGTCGATACAGGCAACGAGATAGCACCGCTGATGAACGCCGAGCCGGGGACGGTCGTGATGATGCCGAACGTCACGATCGCCCAGTCTGCCGTGCTATCGGCGATGGACTTCAGCGCCGGGCGGGACACGATAGTGATGACTTCGCTCGACTTTCCGTCGGTGCGTTATGCGTTCGACGCCCAGGCGAAGCGTCTTGGCGCGCGCATCGTGGTGGTGGAGTCCGATGACGGGATTTCGATTGACCAGGACCGGCTGCTTGCCGCGATCGACGAGCGCACCCGCCTCGTCGCGATTTCCCACGTACTGTTCAAGTCGGCGTTCATCAACGACGCGGACGCCATCTGCGACCACGCGCACCGGATGGGCGCCCTGGTTTCACTCGACGCTTTCCACTCGGTTGGAATCATTCCCGTTGACGTGCAGAAGAGCGGTGTAGACTTCCTCACCGGCGGCGTGCTGAAGTGGCTTTGCGGGGGCCCGGGTGGCTGCTTCCTCTATGTCGCACCGCGGCTCAGTGACACCCTCGCGCCGGCACTCACCGGGTGGCAGGCGCACGTGAGGCCATTCGGGTTCGAGGAGGATATGGAGCTGGCGACCGGGTCATTCCGCTGGCTCAACGGAACGCCGGTCATCCCCGCGCTGTACGCGGCGGCGGAGGGCCCGAAGATCCTGCGACGGGCGGGCATCGAAGCGATCCGCGACAAGAGCATGAGGCAGACGGCTCTCCTGATCTCCCTCGCCGATGCTCGCGGTTACAAGGTCAACGCTCCCCGCGACGCCAGCCGGCGGGGAGGGACTGTCGCAATCGACGTTCCCAACGCCTATGAGGTGGCGCAGGTTCTCCTCTCGCAGGACATTCTCGTCGACTACCGGGTAGGCGCTGGCATCCGGGCAGCGCCGTTCTTCTTTAACAGCGACGACGAGATAGAAACGCTCATCGCCGCAATCGACGAGTCGATCGAGTCGGGGTCATGGCGTGGCCACACTGCCAGGAACGCGGTGGTTACGTAGAATTCCCCGGACAACCCGGGGCCCCGCGCACTGCTTGTTGCGAAATTGCAAAAAGGCACGGGAACCATATCCCGGCCGATAATCTGTCTTGAACAAAAGCCGGTCCGGATTGTACTATAGGGCAACTCGATCCAGATGGAGGTTGTGAAAGCCGTGAACCCCTTCCTGAGTTCCGAGGAGTACGATGAACGAGCCCATCAGCTGTACAATGAAGGCCAGTATGATGAAGCCCTTGATGTGCTCCGAGAGGGACTTGCTCTCTATCCCAACTCGGTCGAGTTGCACATCGGCGTCGGCTACGCCTATCACGCCCGTGAGGAATTCGCATGGGCGCGGCGGAGCTTCGAGGAAGCCCTGGTACTCGACCCCGAGCACGAGGACGCACTCGCGGGACTCGGTGAAACCCTCCTTAAATTCGGACAGCAGCCCGCGGCGCTGAGAAGCTTCAGGCGCACGCTCGAGCTCGGCTATGAAGACGACATAGAGCTCATGATGCAGATAGGCCGCGCGCTTTTCCGCGAAGGGCTAATCGAGGAGTCGCGGGAGTACTTCGAGACAGCCGCCCGCCAGTCGCCCGATTCGGCTGAGGCGGTCTCGTGCATCGGGTATGCGCAGCACAGGCTGGGTGACGACGATTCGGCAATCGCCACCCTGCGCAAGGCGCTGAAGCTTGACGAGGATCACACGGAAGCAAGGGTCTACCTCGGCAACATCTTCTACGACCGCGGCGACTACGAGGCCGCCCTCTATCACCTCGATCGGTCGACCCCGGACGACCACTGGGACGAGCTTGGCATCTGGCGGCTGATCGAGTTGAAGAAGATGGTCTATCGTTTGCGTGATACCGACCCTGAGCTGAAGCCCTGGGAGGACCGCCTGGCCGAGCTCTCCGGCGAACCCGATGACATCGAAGAGATGCTGGCGGAGATCGAGGCGAGAGCAGCCGAAGCGGCGGAGACCGAGGCCCGGGGGCAGCTCGAGCTGTTTGGCGCGCTGCTGAACAACTTCGTGAAGGAGAAGTCGGCTGAGCCGCACGAGCACTGCATCACTATCGACGAGGACCACTCGTTCGAGGGAACCTGGGAGGAGATTCTGCACAAGATGAGAGAAGCGCGTGGATCGAACGGCGATGGATCCCTGAAGGATTTCATGCAGAAGGAAGCCCGCCGCGGCTATTCGCTGACCGGTCATCTCATCCCCACGGAAGATGCGGAGAGCTTTATCCGCGGAAGCGCCGATGCCGGGCTTCTGCGGATAGTCAGATGACAGCCGACCAGCAGTCTGCCCTGACAGCCCTCAGGGCTGCCGAGCCGATTGCGCAGCGACTCGAGCGCTCACGCGAGCCGGAAGACCGCGCGGCAGACATTCTCGAACTCTGGCAGGCGGCCGAAACGTCGCTCCGCGCGCTCATGGGCGGGTCATCGCTCGGGGGCCAGGGACTCATCCGGGAGCTTCGCCAGAGAGAGCTTATATCACTCGGGCAGGCTTACGCCCTGCTCGAGTTCCTCGGCGCGCGCGACAGGTCGAACCGCACGACGTACCGCGCGACCGACAACGACGTCGTAGTTGCGCGCGAGGGGTTCCGGCAGCTCGAGGCAGGCCTGGCAGCCGCCGTCTCGGAGCCGGTCGCGCCACCGATACCTCCTCCGCCGGCTCCCGTAGAATCCGCCGGGCCCGACTACTCCCGCCCGGTAGCTGCAGCCGGCGTGGCGGCCGGCGTCGCAGCGGGCGCGGCCGCCACTTCGCGACCTGCATCACCGCCTACACCGCCCTCGTATACCCAGCCTTCCGCTGCACGGCCACCGACCCCGGTCACGCACGAGCCGGTCGGCTACACAGACCGGAAAAGCCGCATCCCGGCGAAGCTCTGGTTCATCGTCGCGATAGTGGTACTGCTCCTGGCGGCTATCGGTGCGTGGGCAGTTCTCGCCGACCGGAACGATCCCGAGAAGGACATGAATGAGGCGATCACCATGATGCAGTCGGGACGCCGCGAAGCGGCGCGCGGTGCTTTCCTCGAGATCGCCCGCGAGAACCCGGACCTTGCAACCCCGCACGTCTTCCTTTCACGACTGTCACGTGAAGAAGGCGACCTCGGAACCGCCAGGCGCGAGCTGGAGACTGCGATCCGCCTCGAGCCCGGGAATGCAATCGCCCTGCGCGAGATGGGGCTCATCCTCTTCTCGGCCGGCAACTACGAGCTTGCGCGCCGGTTTTTCGTCCGCGCGTTGAACGCGAATCCGGAAGATCGGGCCTCGATGGGATATCTCGGTTGCGCGCTCGCGCGTCTCAACCGCGTCGAGGAAGCGCAAAGGTTCCTGTCGCGCGCAGGGTCGGGCGCATGGAGCAGCTGTCTCGCCACCGCGCCTCTGTGATCGAATTCAGTTCGACGACAAAAATCTATAAATCGATCCTCGGCCGCTCCGTAACCGCGGTCGAGGATTTTTCGTTGCAGGTAGCCGAAGGTGAGGTGCTTGGTATCGCGGGACCGAACGGCGCCGGCAAGAGCACGCTGATCTCGCTCCTCCTCGGATACATACGGCCCACAAACGGAAGCGTTACGATCGAGGGAATGCAGCCTCGCGCCTACGTCGAGAAGCACGGAATCGGATACCTGTCCGAGTTGATGACGATAAATCCGGCGTGGACGGCTGAATCTGCGCTTGCCCGTTTTGCTGTCCTTGCCGCGATTCCCCCTGGGGAGATAAAGGCACGGGTCGAAGCGGTAATCGAGCAACTCGGCATCGGCGAGCACAGGGCGAAAAAGGTGAAGGCGCTCTCGAAGGGAAACCTTCAGCGGCTCGGGCTGGCGCAGTCACTGCTGCGCGAGGAATCGGTGATGATACTCGACGAGCCGACACACGGCCTCGATCCTGTATGGACCCAGCGTTTCCGCGACATAGTCGAGGCACTGAGGCGGCCTGGTCGCACTGTGATAATCGCATCTCACAACCTCGACGAGCTCCAGCGCCTCGCCGACAGGGTCGCGATAATAGATCACGGCAGGCTTCAGCGGCTGGTCACGACCGGCTACGACAAATCCGCAGAAACCGCCAGCGTCTACCGGCTGAGCGTCGCCCATGGCGGCGAGCGAATGGCGGAGATATTCCCGGACGCAGTCGATACGGGCAACGGCGAGTTTGAGATCCCAGTGAAGAGCCTCAGCGACCTGAATGCCGACCTTTCGCGTGCGATCGCCGCCGGAGTCGTGCTCGCCAGCGTCGTGCCTTCGCGATCGGTCCTCGAGCAGCAGTTCCGGGAAGCGGTGGGAGAGAAACGGTGAGCCAGTCGAACCTGAGACGCTACGCCTTATGGCAGTTTCGCGATTTCGTCCGCGAGCGCGGAATAGCGCTGCTCGTCGTCGGCTTCCTGATCGGATTCACCGTCGTGGGCCCGTTTCGGGCGATGGGAGGCAACCTCGATGAAAGAATGGCCGAGAGACTACTCGCCGCCGTTCTTGTACAGGTGCCGTTCATCTGCGCGTTCATCGCCCTCAACGGAATCGTATCGAACGACAGGAAGCTGGGGTACTTCAGGTTCCTCTTCTCCAAGCCAGTAGGGATTCCCGCCTACTACGCGCAGGTGTTCATCATTTACCTGATCGGGTTTCTCGCTGTCTGCGCGATCCTGCTCGGCATCTTTTCGATCTTTGCGCACCCTGTCCCCATGGTCGGGCCGCTCGTGTTCTGCGCGCTGGTGTTTCTTTCGTTCGGAGGCGTGGCATTTCTCGTGTCCAGCCTGTTCAGGCACGACTGGCCGATTCTCGCTGCAATTTTTCTCGGTTCCACGATCCTTCACTCGATGTGGCGGTTCGAAACCGGCATCAGGCGGATGATCCTGAGCGTGCTTCCGCCCATTTACAACCTGCCGGAGATGGTTCCTCTCCTGATCCAGGGTGAGCCGGTCGACGTGAACAACGTGCTGTGGCTGCTGGGATACAGCGCGATCTGCTTCGTGGCGGGCTTGCTGGTGCTGAGGCGGCGCCCCTTCGCCTGAGCGGCCCGGAGGCGATATTCAGTAATGGCTTCCTTCATCGACCCGTCAACGGTCAGGCGCGCAGTTCTTTCAAACGGCCTCACCGTTCTCATCCGTCGCGACAGCTCGGCGCCTGTCGTCGCAATCGTCACATATGTAAAGGCCGGCTACTTTGACGAAACCGACGACGTAAGCGGCATCGCGCACGTTCTCGAGCACATGTTCTTCAAGGGAACGTCGCGCCGGGGCGTTGGCGAAATAGCGAAGGAGACGAAGGGAAGCGGCGGTTATCTCAATGCTCACACTATCTACGACCAGACAGTCTATTACACTGTCCTGCCTTCTTCTGGCTTCGCAGCCGGTCTCGATATTCAGGCAGACGCCTACGCGAACTCAGTCATAGATGCAGCCGAGCTCTCGAAGGAGCTCGAGGTGATAATCCAGGAGGCGAAGCGGAAGTCCGACAACCCGACTGCTGTCGCCGTAGAAACGCTGTACGAGGTGCTCCATGACGAGCACCGGATCCGCCGCTGGAGAATCGGGCACGAGGCGGGACTTCGCGCACTCGACAGGCCGGCAATGCTGGGGTTCTACCGCAACTTCTACCAGCCGTCGAATACAATCCTCAGCATAGTCGGTGACCTCGATCCTGACGATGCGATCACGCGGATCGAGACTCTGTATGGTCAACTCACGGATGCTGACCCGGTTCGCGCGCCCGGACCGTCGGAGCCGCACCACGAGGATCTGAGATACCGGGAGCTGGACGGGGACATCACTCAGTCGCAGCTGGTCCTGGGATGGCGGACCCCCGATGCGCTTCACGAAGACACCCCGGTTCTCGATTTCGCAGCGCACCTCCTGGCGGCAGGGCGCGCCTCGCGCCTCTATCGGGCTCTTCGCGAACGGCAGCTCGCCTCATCGGTGAGCGCATACAACTACTCGCCCACCGAGCTCGGCGTTTTCGTCATACACGCCGAGACGCAGCCCCACTGCGTGGTCGATGCCGCGGCCGCTGCCTGGGAGCAGGTGCGGTCGCTCCGGGAAGATCCGATCGATCCCGGCGACGTCGAGCGCGTGAAACGGATCTTCGAGGCGCGCTGGATGCGCCGGTTCGAGTCGATGGAGGGTCAGGCGAATCACCTCGCCGAATGGGAAGCCCTCGGCGGATGGCAGCTTGGCGATGACTACTTCGCGCGCTTCATGGCTGTGGAGAGCGAAGAGATTCATGATGCTGTCTCCCGGTATCTCGGTCCCGACCGGGCGGCCATTGTCGTCTACAGGCCCTCGTCGTCCCCGCGGGTGGCTGCATCCGCGGAGGAAATCGTCGGCCTCCTGGAAGCGCAGCGGCCGGAGGTCCTCGACGCACTTCTGCCGAGAGACGACCCTCCTCCGCCCCGCGAGGCGGAGGCGCCGGCGCTCGAGCGCGTCGAGGCCGGAGTGTCAGTGTTCGTCACCGCCGGGGGAACCCCGGTTCTCGTGCGGCCCAAGCCGGGCGCCGCCTTCGCTCACATCGCAGTCCATGCAGTCGGGGGAGTCAGGGACGAGCAAAGACTTCAGAGCGGAATCACTACACTGGGCATGCGCACTTCGGTGAAGGGAACCTCGAGGCGCAGCGCCGCGCAGATAGCCGAAGAATCGGAGATGCTCGGTGGCAGCATCGGAGTGGGTGTCGGCAGCGAATCCTTCGGTTGGTCGATATCGGTTCCCGTGCAGCATCTCGAAGCGGCTGTCGAGCTTCTCGCTGACGTGATTCATGATTCCGTGATTCCGGAGGAAGCCCTCGAGGTCGAGCGGTCTGTAATCCTGTCGGATCTGTCCGCGCTGCGGGATGACATGTACAGCTATCCAATGCGGCTCGTTATGGCCGGAGCATGGGACGGGCACCCATACTCGCTCTACCCGGTGGGGAGCGAGGAATCGGTGAGGGCACTGAAGACCGAGGATGTTCGCCAGTGGTATCGTGCCGCCCTGCTTGGCTCGCAGTTCGTGATAGGAGTGGTCGGTGACGTGATCCCGGCAGATGTAGCAGGAGTGGTTGCGCGTGCTTTCACGCTTGCGAGGTCGTCGCACACATCGACAGTCCCCGCGCCAGTCTGGCCGCCGCGCCAGATCACGACTGCAGAGGCGAGAGACAAGGCGCAGACGGCGCTCGCGCTTGCGTTCCCCGGCCCGTCACGCAGGGATGACAGGCGATACGCAGCCCAGATCACCGCGACCATAGCAAGCGGGCTCGGCGGTCGTTTCTTCGACGAGCTGCGCGACCGGCAGTCCCTTGCGTATACCGTGCACGCTCACTCGAGCGACAACGAACTGGCGGGGATGTTCATCTCGTACATCGCCACCTCGCCGGAGAAGGAGGAAGTTGCGCGCGAGGGTCTTCTGAGGGAATTCGAGAGATTCCGCGCCGAGAAGGTCAGTGAGGATGAGCTTTCACGGGCGAAGCGCTACGCGATCGGCTCGCACGCGATACGGCAGGAAAGCGGGGCGGCGATTCTCGGCGAGCTTCTCGATGCGTGGATGTTCGGCTCGGGCCCAGCGGAGCTTGCCGAGTACGAAGCCCGGATCTCGGCGGTGTCGGCCGATGATATTCAGGCGCTGGCCCGTGAGTTCTTCGACCCGGCAAGGCGCGTCGAGGGAGTGGTGAGGGGGAGTGGAATGACCGGAGAGATACCCGCTTAGGCCGTCATCACTGCGGGGCTTCGGTTTCCTCGAGTCCTCTCTGAGCGCGCATCACAGCCGCGACTATCGGACGATATCTGCCAGACGGCGTCCGCAGGCCGCGCATCACGTCGTAATCGCCGGCTTCCGTGACTATGAGACCCTTGATCGGCGTCTGGGTAGTCGCCCAGGCAAGCACTCCCCAGAACGCCAGCTCCTGGCTGGCCTCGCCGTGGGTCACCGGGTAACCTCCCGCTGAGAATACCCAGTGGGGTTTCGGTCGAGTGGGGAACGCCCGCATCCAGCGCTGGGCGATGCGCATGTGCGTGTCGAGCGATATTGCCCCGTCGAATCCGGGCATCATCGAGAAGCCGACGACGTCTATTGGCGAGCCGCGTGCTGCCGCCCAGAAATAGAGCGTGCTGTCACGCGCCCCGTACGTCGATGCGGCGAGGCCAACCCTGATTCTCGGGTTCACGTGATGAGCGATGTTCGCCGCGCGCGTGAAGTAATCAGTCCAGTACTCCGGCGGTTGTGCGCCGATCGCGCGCGCTCCCTCGCCGTTCGGGTCGACGGCAGGTATCAGGATGTCGGGCCGGAGCCGCCGGGATATACGGTCGACGTCGGCAATGCGCCGCCTCGTGTACTCCTCCGGCGACTCGCGGAATTGCCGCGCGGCGTCCTTCGGGTACGCGAGCGAGATGATTATCACCGCACTGTCGGCCCTTCGATCCTCGACGGTTCGCGCGATCGAGTCGAGCGACGCGAGCCGCGCACCTTCAGGCGTGATCGTTATCGAGACAGCTTTCGACAGAAGCGTGTCCGCGAGCGCGATGTCCCTCTCCATTGCCAGAGGGGGCGGTGGCCCGCGGAGGTCGGGGTAAATCTTCAGGCCGAGGGCAAAGTCTCCCTCGGGTTGTTCCTGCAGCTTGAGGTTTGCGTATCGCTCATAGCTCTTTGTGGTAGCGAACGCATTCGGCATCTCGATCAGCACGAGGCCGGCGAGCGCGGCGGCTGACGCAGCAAGTCCCGCGCGCACCACCCGCCCGAAACGCCATCGCGAAGGCAGGGAGGGCGACATCAGCGGAACCTGGATGAACTGCGGACCCCAGAGCGCGGCGGCGCCGAAAAAGAAGCCGAGAGAACTGGTGTGTGCCGCGGAGACCGCCATTGCGAAATCCGGCGGGACCGAGGAGCCGTGCGCGACTGCATAACGCGACGCCGCCACGATTGCGATGATGAGGTTGTAGACGAATATCGGAACGCCGAACATCGGCGTGACGAGCCGCCGGGTCAGGGCGAACGTCGCCTGGATGGCGAAAAGAACCGCGGTGAACGGCCACACCCAGGCGATGGACTGGATACCGCGGCCGTAGAGTATCGAAGTCGACGCGTACGCGACCAGCAGCGCCGGCACGACGAGCAGGCCGGCGAAAGCGGTGACCGCCGCGAAGGTGCGCGGCGCGCGACGGAGTTGTGAAACGCGGCCGGCGACCAGCACGTTCCACATCACCATCACCGCTGCCACGGCTACGTATAGCGCGGGGAGAAGGTGATACTCGCTCAAGGCACGTGACACCGCGGGAACCTAGAGTTTGCCGTCGATGCTGGCAAGCGTCAGTAACCCGGTCTAGCTTTGGGGATGGAGCGAGGAACGTTCTTCAATCTTCCCAACAGCATTTCACTTTCCCGCCTCCTGCTGGCGTTTGCGTTCGTCGTCATGGATGGAACCGCCGTGCGCCTGGGATTGATTGCGGCCGCGGCAGCAACCGATTTTTTTGACGGCTGGTTTGCGCGGCGTTCGCGTAGCTCGACAGTGATCGGAGCCCTGATAGACCCGATCGCCGACCGCCTGTTCGTGCTTGCCGCCGTCACGTCGTATCTCGTCGAGGGGAAGCTTGGCACCGGCCAGTATTTCATCTTCCTCTCCAGGGACATAGCGACGGCGGTCGGCTTCATAGTGGCACGATTCATTCCGGGACTCACGGCGGCCTCGTTCCGAGCCCGGCCGCTCGGCAAGGTCGTCACTGTCCTGCAGCTAACTGCGCTCCTCGCCGTCCTTCTGGCGCCCTCTGCCGTGTACGTGCTGATCCTGCTTATCGGCGGGCTCTCGGCGCTGTCGATAATCGATTACACGATGGCTCTCGAGCGGGCGAGGCGGGCTGCTCAGCCGTGAAACGTCTCCTGCGGATTCTGTTGCTCTCGGGAGCCGCCTCAGTTGCTTCAGGAGTGGAGTCTGGCGCACAAACGCTGGAGGGAAGGGTTGACGCGATCTTCGCTGAGCCGGATGCGGTCCACGCGGGGGCCGGGGTGACATGGCGGCTGGGGACGTATCTCAGGAGCGGGGTGGTGGCGGGGGTCGGCGCGGCGGGTTCGCGCGTGAGCGGGAGGATCGACTTCGTGAACCGGTTTCATCTCGATCCCTTCAGGGAGAATAGATACGGACCGTATGCCGGCGGGGGGGTCAGCGCGCGCTTCGACGACAACCGGACGGGCCGCGTTTTCCTGCTGCTGATTGTCGGCGTTGACGGGCCTGTCGCGCGCGGGGTCACGACATCGTTCGAGGCCGGATTGGGAGGAGGCGCGCGATTAGGGGTGGTGATTCGCCGGGCGACGCCGGAGCGGCGCTAGGCTCGCTCCGCACGCCAGACTCTTACAACTAGACTGCTGCTTTTACTTTTGCGGGCTGCGAGAAACGCTCGCCAAGCACTCTGAGCTCCTCGATCTGCTTCGGACTCAGCTCGTGGTATCGCTCGGCGATGTAGGTCATTGAGCCGTCGAACCACTCTTTCTGGTCGTCAGGCGTGGCGCCGATGACCCCGCTCTTCATGATGTGCTGGAACATCTCGTCGCGGGCCTCCTCGAAGGGAGTCGCAACAGGCGCTGCGCTTCTCGCGTATTTGGGCTTCGTTTTGTTCATTAATCCGTGTGAGAGGTATTTTGATGCTTATACTCTCAATCTAATCAAAAAGTGCCCTGATTTGGAGTCATGCGACCGCTCTGCGTCTCATGAAATCGAGAAGCAGCTCGCTCATCTGCTCCGGATTCTCTTCAGGCACCAGCCGTCCTACGCCGGCAAGCCTCACAAGGCGTCCATCCGGGAGGGCATTGACGAGCCGGTCGGGCAGCTTCGGGTCGAGCCACTGGTCGGCTTCGCCCCACACGATCAGGGCGGGTACGTGGATGGTCTTGAGATCCACCTCCTCCATGTCATCCTCCGTTATCGAGCTCGCGAGTGTCAGGAGGTGACTCACGCCGTCCTTTCCGACGAAGGGCGCGAGGTAGCGCGCTATGAGCTTCACCGGCATCTGGGTCTCGGGATCAGAAACGCTGCCCTTCAGCACGCCTTCAATCAGGGGCGCGGCGCCGAGGATCCCCCGGGTTGTGCGGAAGGCGAACTTCGCCGTGCTCCGCTGCATCTGCGTTATGTCGCGACCGGGGATTTCGTCAAACGCGGGAGTGTTGATGAGAACCAGTTTCTCGACCCGCTCGGGACGGGTGGCTGCAAGCCTGAGCGCAACATCTCCGCCGATGTCGATGCCGACGATTATTCCTCTCGCGACACGCAGGGCCGTCATTGCCGCGTCGAGATACTCCGCCTGGGCGGCGATCCCGAAATCAGCGTCGAACGGCCTGTCCGATTCGCCATGGCCGAAAAGATCAATGGCATAGGCGGTATGACCAGCGTCGCTGATCGCCGGCGCGACATTCCGCCAGAGGAAGGTCGACGTCCCGAAGCCGTGAATGAGGATCACGGCGGTCCCTCCGTGACCGAATCTCTCGACGTGCATCGCTCCCGGACCGACCGGAACTCTCAGGACATCAGCTTGCATAACGTTTTACCTCTCCCCTAGCTTTTCAGTCGTCGCGCACCGCGGCCCGAGCGCATCTCATACCTCAAGGCGGCTCTCGCAATGGCTGGCAAGAAAAACAATCGCAAGAACGTCGTCCGCAACGCATCAAACCGGCCAAGCCGGTTCTACTTCGTACTCGGTGCGATTGCGGTTGTCGGGGCAAGCATACTTGGCTACACCCTCCTTCGCAAACCGGCTGTTCCGTTCGGCGAGGCGGTGGCAGTCGATCCGTCAGCGCCCGGCGGTGCATCGCAGGGCTACACCAGGGGCAATCCCGATGCCCCCGTTCACATAATCGAGTTCGCGGACTTCGAGTGCCCCGGCTGCGCGCAGTTTGCGACGGTGACTGAGCCCGATGTCCGGACGCGAATCGTTGACGCCGGTCTCGCCAGATTTACGTTCTACGATTTCCCGCTGCCCCAGCACAGGAACAGTCAGCCGGCTCACAATGCAGCTGCCTGTGCCGACGACCAGGGCCGGTTCTGGGAGATGCACGACCGCATATTCCAGGGCCAGGATCAGTGGAACACGCAGGCGGCGAGCAATCCCAAGCCGTTCTTCGAGCGATACGCTGC
>JBBQZF010000011.1:0-32226 GCA_038208015.1 Gemmatimonadales bacterium | reverse complement strand
TGTCCCATCAGAAGCTCTCGAGCGCGCGCTCCCGCGTGTCCGAGATCTGGAAAAGCGTATCGAGCTTCGTCAGCTCGAACAGCGTCTGCAGGTCGTCATTCAGGTTGGCGAGGCGGAGCTCCCCACCCTGTTCACGGATCTTCTTCGAAAGTGAAACGAGGACACCAAGTCCCGAGCTGTCGATGTAGCCCGTCTGGCTGAAGTCTATGAGGAACTTCTTCTCTCCCTTCTCGAGCTCGTCAAGAACCTTCTGCTTGAGCTCCTGGCGATTGCCGACTATCAACTGGCCCTCGACATCGACTACTGAGACCTCACCCTGCTTGCTGATTGCGAAACTCATTCTTGTCTCCGATTAGTTCTGAACCGGCCCGGCGAGCGATTGAAGCGCCGTGATCGCGGCGACGTTAATAATGTCCTCCGGCTGCGCACCGCGCGAGAGATCGGCAGCCGGCCTTGCCAGTCCCTGCAGCACCGGCCCGATCGCGCTTGCCCCCGCCAGGCGCTGCACCAGCTTGTAGGCGATGTTTCCCGCGTCGAGCGTTGGAAACACAAGCACGTTCGCGTCTCCGGCGATGACCGAGCCCGGGGATTTCCGGGCTGCGACCGATGGTACCAGCGCGGCGTCACCTTGCAATTCTCCGTCCACAGCAAGCGATGGCTCGCGGGCCCGGATCAACGACAGGGCTTCCCTCACGAGCTCTACGCTCGGTCCCGAGGCACTGCCGGCAGTGCTGAAGGAAAGGAGCGCGACCCGGGGGACGTCGCCGACGACGACCCTTCGGTCCGCGGCCGCGGAAAGAGCGATGTCGGCAAGCTGATCGGCCGACGGGTATGGCACCACCGCGCAGTCAGTGAATGTGAGAACCGGCGATGCCGCCTCCCAGCTGCCGGCTGCCACCATATAGAACGAGCTCGACACGGTCCGCAGGCCGGGCTTCACTCCGATGATCCTCAGAGCCGAGCGCAGCACTTCGGCCGTTGTGTAAGACGCGCCAGCCACGCATCCATCGAAATCACCCGATGCAACGAGCGTGTTGGCGAAGTCAAGCGGCCCGGTGGCGTCGGCTGCCACGGTCGCCGCGCCCGTCCCGCGCGCTGCCTCGTGTGTCTCCGGGTGGGCCGGGTCGAGAATCAGGACAGGCCTTACAACGCCGCTGCGGGCAAGCTGTCGCGCGGCCTCGAGAATTCTTTCGTCGTGCGACTCCGGGAACAGTATCGAGCAGCCGGTCGCCGAAGCGCGAGCGCGAAGGCTGTCGATGAAGCCCGTCATTCCTTTCTTTGCCCGCCCTCGAACTTCGACCTGAGCGCGGCGGCCACGGCGGGGTGCACAAGGCCGTCGAGATTGCCCTCGAACTGCGCCACCTCGCGAATGATGCTCGAGCTGATGTAGGTGGTCTCCACGGATGGAACCATGAAGACTGTCTCGAGGCCAGGGGAAAGATTGCGGTTCATCAGGGCCATCTGGAACTCGTACTCGAAATCAGCCACTGCCCTCAGCCCGCGGATGATCAGCGAGGCCCCGACTTCCCGCGCAAAATCAACGAGCAGTCCCTGAAACTGCCTCACCTCGACGCACCGGTTGTCGGTCGTCGCGTTGCGAATCATCGCCACGCGCTCGTCGGGGGTGAAGAGCGGCTTCTTCGAGCTGTTGTTCGCAACTGCGACGACGAGCTTGTCGACGAACGCGCAGCTCCGGTGGATCAGGTCCTCATGGCCCCGCGTGATCGGATCGAAGCTGCCTGCGTAGATGGCGACTGTTTCCACGCTATTCCCCGCTGCGAAAGAAAGTGATCGCGCTCATGCCGTATCGGCGCGTTTCGTGCGCGCCCGCAAGGCGGGTTCGCGAGTCGTGCTCAACACTGAGTATCGACGAGAAAGGCTTCGCCAGCCAGACCTCCGCCAGTCTTTGAGCCGCTTCTCCGGCGTAGGGCGGGTCGGCGAAGGCAAGGTCGAACGCGCCCGCATCAAGCCGCTGCGCGAATTTGACGGCATCAATCCGGTGAAGCGCCGCCATAGCCGTTGCGCCAAGGGTTTCGATGTTGGCGGAAAGAGTTTTCAGCACTCGCGGGTCATTCTCCACGAAGTCGGCTGACTTTGCGCCTCTCGACAGGCACTCGAGCCCCAGCGCACCGGAGCCGGCGAAGAGGTCGAGAACACGCGCGTTGGAGATCTCCCGCTGAAGAATGCTCATCCACGCTTCGCGAACCCGGTCGAGCGTCGGCCTCACTGCCGATCCGGGTGGCGCCGCGAATCTCCTGCCGCGCCACTGCCCGGCAACGATGCGCATCTAGTTTTCGACGACGCGAGAGGTAATGTCGGCGATCCTTGCCTGAAGCCGGCTTTCGCCCCGGTACTCGTCGCGCTCGAGCCGGAATGCGATATCCACAGGCACTGCCGTGTCGAACTCGGCAGAGCGGTCCGCCATTCCCCATCCGATTGCCTCCAGAACGCCCGAGCCCGTGTCCAGCCTGAGCTTCAACCCGTCCTTGCCCACCACCTTCGGCGGCGCAGCGAGCCTCACCGAGCGGGCGACAAGCACCGGTGTGGGATTGCCGACGCCGAAAGGCTCGAAATGGCGAAGCATTCGCTCGAGGTCGTCGTTGGCGCATTCAATCGCGACCTCCAGATCTATGTGAACGTCAGGCACGAGGTCGGCGGGTGTCAGCTGTGATGCGGCAACATCGTTGAATCGGCGGGCGAAGTCCGCAACGCGGTCGCGGTCTATCGTCACGCCGGCGGCCATCCGGTGGCCTCCGTAGCGGACGAGAAGATCCTCGCATTTCTCGAGCGCCTCACGGAGGTGCAGCTTCGAGATGCTGCGGCCGGAGCCCTTGCCGTGCTCACCCTCGAGCGCGATCAGGATCGTCGGGCGGCCGAATTCCTCGACGATCCGCGACGCCACGATCCCGATCACGCCCGGATGCCACCCTTCCTTCGCCAGCACAATTCCGAATGTCTTGTCGAGATCGAGCTCCGCCACCATCTCGCGGGCATCATCGAGCGCAGCGCGGTCGAGCTCCTGGCGCTTCTCGTTGAGTTCCTCGAGCTGGCGGGCGATCGCGTTTGCCCGATGCTGGTCGTCGGTGAGCAGAAGCTCGACTCCCATCAGTGCGTTCCCGATGCGTCCTGCAGCATTTAGTCGCGGAGCGAGAATAAATCCCACGCGACCGGCTGTTATCTGCTTCGTGTCAAGCCCCGCCGCCCTGATCATCGCGCGCAGCCCGACGTTCTCGGTGTTGCTGAGCATGCGGAGGCCGTAGCGGACGAGAATCCGGTTCTCGCCGGTGAGCGGCGCAACATCCGCGATCGTGGCAAGAGCGACGAGGTCGAGCATGCGCCAGATGAATGCGTCATTCTGGCCAAGCCGCTTCGCCAGGGCGAGCGCGAGCTTGAACACAACGCCGACAGCTGCGAGATCCTTGTCGGGATCAACTCCGGGATCCTGATTCGGGTTGATCACCGCCAGACACACCGGCAGCTCGCTCCCGGGCAGGTGATGGTCGGTGATTATCACATCCATTCCCGCCGCGCAAAGCTCGGCGACCGGCGCGAGCGCTGTCGTGCCGCAGTCGCACGTGACTACAACGCTTGCGTTGGCGGCAATCGCCGCCTCCACGCCCGCCGCCCCGAGGTCGTACCCGTCTTTCATCCGATCGGGAATGAACGGGACGACTGTCGCACCGAACTGCCGGAGTGTGCGCGTGAGTATGGTGGTCGAACAGATCCCGTCCACATCGTAATCGCCGTGGACAAGGACCGTCTCTCCCGCTAGTACGGCGCGCGCCAGCCGCTCGACGGCGATTTCAGCCCCCTTCATGAGGCCGGCATCGCGAAGCTGCTCGAGTCGCGGTCTCAGGAAGCGCCTGGCCGATTCGTCGTCGGCATGACGCCTGATGAGTAGAAGGCGCGCCACCTGCTCGGAGAGTTTGAGGCTGCCGCAAAGAGCTGCAACGGCATCCGGATCCGGAGGCTCCGGAACTACCCAGCGGGACCTGAGCCTCGTGCGTCTCAACAGGACCTACAGGTCACGATTTCGAAGTGAAAGAAAGCCACGGCAAACGATAACACTGCGCGCTGTCAGGTCCCTATGCCCCGGCCGCGCGATACAGCAATACCCCGCAGGCTTCGCACACGTCTATCGGACCATCGACAGCCATGTGGTTGCGCCGCTGCATCGGGATAGCCGTGTCACAGTTCCCGCACGACTCCCCGCGCAAGGGATAGAGAGCCTGGGTGCGCCGGGTCCGGATCCGGTCGTACTTGCCGAGCAGCGGCCGGGAAACAGCGCCCGTCTTGTTATTTCGCTCGCCACGCGCGCCGGTAAGCGACTCCTCGATCTCCGACCGCTCCTTCGCAATCTCCTCGCGCGCCGCGGCCTGTTCTTCCTCGACGGCAGCAAGAGTCGCCTCGCTAGAGATTACCGCGGTCCTCATCTCGCCCATCCGGCGGTTGAGCGCCTGCAGCTCGCTTTCATCCTCAGCGATTATCCTGCGCGCGGATTCGACCTGCGCCATCGCGGCTGTCGCCTCCTTCAGCCGCTTGACGGCATCGAGCTGCGCGAGATTCTTTTCCTGCATCTGCTTGTGCTGCGCGATCTTTCCCTGGAGCTCCCGCTGCCTTCGCTCTTCCGCCTCGACGGCTGCGAGCGACCGGGACACCGCGGCCTGCGCGTTCTCCTTCTTCGTGTCGAGCGCGGCCATCCGCGGGTCGAGCGCGTGCAGCCGCCCCTCCAGCTCCTTGATGCGAGTGTCGTCTTCCTGTAACGCGAGCAGCGCTTCAACTTCGCTTTGCATTTGTCCTGTCTCCATTCAGCGTGATCTTCCCCGGCCGAGTGCCTTCCATCTCATCTTGCCCGACGCCCGCATGCTGAGCACGAGCTTGTGCCTCTCCTCATTCAGGCCGTCCCTCTCCTGCTCATCCGCCAGGGGGAGCAACCTGTCGATCTCGTTCACTCTATCCTCCATCTCGCGAACATTGATCCGCGCAATCGAGTCGTCGATCGTCCTCTGCACGTCCATCAGTTCTTCATTCCCGTCCATGAGCTCCTGCGCGGTCTCGAGCGCCTCAGCGTCGAGGCTGTCCGCCAGGCTCTCGAACGAAACATCGGGACCTGCCGCGAGAAGCGCCGAGAAGATCGACTTGAATACAGGATCCCTGAACGAATCTGGTCCGATTCTTTCGGCGATGCTGTCCACCCGTGTCCGCTGCTGGAGCATCGCGCGCACGAGTTCATGCTCCGCGGCATTTCCTCCACCACGCCTCGGCCTGCGACGATCGCCTGAAGTCTGCCTGACCGGGACTGCGTCGGGCGGGCTGACGACCGGCTCAGGCGATTTAGTGACCTGACGTACCGCCCCGAGCTCGCGGAGGAGAATTGCCCTGTCAACTCCGGTTATCTCGCTCGCGCGGCCTACGTAAAGGTCGCGCATTATCTCGTCAGATGTCGCGCGAATTGTCGGCAGCAGGCGGTCCAGCGCCCGGCGTTTCTTCTGCAGCTCGGCAAACCATCCCGCGCGGTCGAGGATCTGGATCTTCCGCTCGAAGACGTCGATGGCTGCCGACAGCTGCGCTTCCATCCCTTCCGCGCCGTGCTCCCGCGTGTAGGAGTCAGGATCCTGCCCCGATGGGAGCGTGACGACCCTCACGGAAAATCCCTGGCTGAGGAGCTCGTCGCCGGCGCGGAAAGTCGCCTTGAGCCCGGCGGCGTCACTGTCGTAGAGCAGAAACACGTTGCGTGAGTACTTCTTCACCAGGCCCGCCTGCGCCTCGGTCAGGGCCGTCCCCATCGGAGCGACAACTTCTTCGATTCCCGACGACATGAGGCGGAGCGCGTCAAAGTATCCCTCCACCACAAGCACCCTGTCGGCGCGGCGGATCGCATTGCGCGAGCGGTTCAGGCCGTAGAGCATCTTCCCTTTCGAGAACACGGGAGACTCGGGTGAGTTGAGATACTTCGGCTCGCCCGGCCCGAGAAGCCGCCCGCCGAATCCGATGTTGCGCCCCTGCACGTCGTGAATGGGGAACATGAGACGGTTGCGAAAACGGGGTCGCGGCTCGGTTTCCTGGTCGTTAGCGACAAGCAGTCCGCTCTCGATGAGCCGGGCGTCGTCGAAGCCGAGGGCGTTCATGTAGACACGCATGAGACCAATCTCGCGCGGCGCGAAGCCAATCCCGAATTCGTCAGCCACCGCTCGCGCGACGTCGCGCTCCGTCAGATAGTCACGGGCCTGGGCCCCGATCGGCTCATCCCAGAGAACCTTCTGGAAGTACGCTGCGGCGGTTGCCTGAATCTCCCAGAAGGGCTCGCGCGGATCAGGACCCTCACGCTTGACCTTCGTATCGGGAACATCGATGCCTGTCTTCTCGCCGACGAACCTGACCGCCTCGGGCCACTCCATCCCGAGCCGCTTCTGGAGAAACTTGAAGACGTCCCCGCTCTCTCCGCACACAAAGCAATGGTAGAGCCGCTTGTTCGGCACCACCGAGAAGTTCCGCCGCGTACCCTGGTGGAACGGGCACGGTCCGCGAAAATCCGAGCCGGTCTTCTTCAGCGAGACGTATTCGCCGATTATCGCGACTATGTCCGCCGCCTCGCGAACCTGCTCGATCACTTCGTCAGGGATCATGCGAGCTCCACGACAGTAACCCCGGCACCACCTTCGTTCCACGCACCGAGGCGAAAGCTGGCGACTCTCGACTCCTTTCGCAGCATCTCCGACACTCTTTCCCGGAGTGCCCCCGTTCCCTTGCCATGAATTATGCGGAGTGACTTGAGGTCCGCGCGAACCGCTGAATCGACCGCCTGCATCAGGAGGTCCTCGATCTCGCCTGCGCGAAGCCCCCTCAGGTCGATTTCGCTTTTCGCCTCGACCTCGGGAATGTCACCGCGGATCGTCACGCCAATGCGCTCGTTCCCCTCGGGCGCCGCAGCTTTCTCCAACGCAGTGCGCGGCACCGTCATCTTCACCGACCCGAATGCGACGACCGCCGACCCGTCGCGAAACTCGACTACGCGTGCCTTGCGCCCACCGAGCGTGCTGACGACGACGTAATCGCCTTCGCCAACCGGGCCCGACTCTGAACGCGAATGGCCTTTGCTGCCGGGTTCCAGGACCGGCTCGGCCTCGAGCGCCGCGAGGGCCGCGCTCTCCGTCGCCGCAAGCTGCTCCATTCTCCGTCGCGCGTTTCTCGCCGATTCGTCCACCGCGGCCGATGCAGATTCACGGAGCTCGCGAATAGTTCTGTCGACCTCCGACCGGGCATCGAGAAGCAGCCGTCTCGCTTCCCGCCGCGCGTCCCGCTCGGCAGTGCGCTCCTTGTCCCGCACAGCCACCTCGCGCTCGGCGACACGGCGTGCGCGCGACGCCGCATCCTCGGCCATCTCTTCGGCTTCCTTTTCGCGCGCGGCGAGTCTTGTCTGACGCAGCTCAAGCTCGGCGAGAAGTGCGTTGATGTCCCGCTCCCCTGTTGGAAGTCGCGCCTCCGCGCGCTCCAGCACCGAGTCCGGCAGCGCGAGACGTCTCGCGATGCTTATCCCGTAGGATCTTCCCGGGATTCCCTTGATGAGACGGTATGTCGGCGCGAGCGCGACTGAATCGAATTGGAGTGACGCGTTTACTACCCCCTCGACTTCGCTCGCCAGCTCCTTCAGCGCACCGAGGTGAGTCGTCGCAACCGAGAGACTCCCGCGGCTCGTGAGGGCCTCGAGAATTGCCCCGCCGAGCGCCGCGCCCTCGACCGGGTCGGTGCCTGAGCCGAGCTCGTCGATGAGCACGAGTGAATCCGGCGTCGCCTGCCTGAGGACTTCCGCGAGATTCTTCAGATGCGCGCTGAAGGTTGAGAGACTCGAGCTGATCGACTGCTCATCTCCGACGTCCGCAAACACATCGTCGAATATCGCGAGCCGCGATTCATCGCGAACCGGCACCGGCACTCCCGACTGCGCCATCGCCGCGAAAAGTCCGAGCGACTTGAGGAGGACTGTTTTTCCGCCCGTGTTCGGCCCCGAGATCAGGAGGGTGCGCTCGGCTGGCTCGAGCGCGAGATCGAACGGCACGACCGCGATTCCCTGCGCTATCAGGAGCGGATGGCGCCCCCCGAGTACGGAGAAGCCATCCCGGGCAGAGCAGAACTCGATCGTGCCGCAGCCGAGTGCCCGGGCGAAGCGGGCGCGGGCGTAGAGTGAGTCGAGGACGATCAACGCTTCGAGCGCAGCGCCGATCTCCAAACGGATTGGCCTTATGAGTGCGGTGAGCTCGGCGAGGATTCGGTCTATCTCGCGCAGCTCCTCCGCCTCGAGCTCCCTCAGACGGTTCCCGGCCTCGATGGCGGCCGGTGGCTCGACGAAGAGCGTGCCTCCGGTGCTGGATGTGTCGTGGACGATTCCACCGACTGAGGTGCGACCCTCCCGCCTGATGGGAATCACGAAGCGCCCGTTGCGGACGCTCACTGACATGTCGGGAACCTGAAATCTCGGGTCGAGCTTCGCTACCGCGCGCTCGAGCATCTTAACGATCTCGCCCTGCGCGCCGCGCAGCTCACGCCTTATGCGCCGCAGCTGTGGCGAGGCATCGTCGCGCATGGCGCCATCATCATCTATCGCTGCTTCAAGTGCTTTCTCCTCCGCGCGCGCGGTGACAAACGCGTCTATCTCGCTGCGCAGCATTGCAACCGCGATCGGCGGGATCGCATCATGCTCGAAGCTCTCGCGTGACAGGCGCGATGATCTCAGGAGATTGCGGATCCCGAGCAGTTCCAGGAGTGACAGGGCGGCTCCTTCGACGCGAAGGCGCAAAAGCGCAGGCCGGATGTCGAAGAGCTGCTGCGGATGCCACGCGGCATCTCCCTCGGCCAGGGTTCGCATCGCTGCGACGCGCGCGTGCTCGCGCTCGATCCAGTCCCGGTCGGAGCGTGGCTTGAGCTCGCGAACACGCTCCGCTCCTGGCGCCGAGCTCGAGTATCCTGCCGCAAGAGCGAGGGCCGAATCGAATTCGAGAACTCCGAGGGCGTGCTGGTTCATGAATGAAAAAACCCGAACCCGCGAATGTCGTCGCCGGTTCGGGTTCGGTACTGCGGAGGCCGGCTGATCACCCCTGCTTGCCGAGCTCCTCGCGAGCGATCGCGTTGATGGTGCCCCCTTCTGCCCGGCCCTTGAACTGTGGAAGGACCTTGCCCATCAGGGGTCCGATCGTGACGGCGCCGGCATCGATCGCGGCGCGCACGGCCACTCTTATCTCGGCGTCGTCGACTGCCGGGGGAAGGTATTTCTCGAGCGCTGCTGCTTCCGCGCGCTCCCTGGCTGCAAGATCGCCGCGGCCGGCCTTGTCATACATCTCGACCGACTCACGGCGCTTTTTTATTGCCTTTCTAAGCACGTCGACGACTTCCGTGTCTTCCGGATCGCGTCTCAGCTCGATGCGGCGGTTCTTGATTTCCGAAAGAACGGTCCCGAGGAGAAGCGTGCCCTGCTTGTCCTGCGCTTTTCGCGAGGCGTTCAGGTCTCCCTGCAACCGCGCGAGAAGCTCGGACATCTAGACCCGCCTGGTACGGCGGTTCTTGCGCATCGCCGTGTTCAGCTTGCGCTTGCGGCGCTCACTCGGCTTTTCGTAATGACGGTGCTTGCGAAGATCGGAGAGGATGCCCGCTTTCTCGCACTTCTTCTTGAAGCGCTTCAGCGCGCGTTCAAAGTTCTCGTCGTCATGGATAATGACTTCCGACAAAATCTGCTTCCCCCCTTCGTGGCGTTTTTGACGCCGGCATGGATAGATCTTGAAGTTAGCTGGACGCCACTTGGCAGGCAAGCGAACTGGATTGCAGGAAGCACGAAGCAGGAAGCACCGGCAGGCGACAGCCGAAGGAGCCACTACGGGTCCTCAAGCCGCAATCGCCTTAGCCAGGGGGCCAGCTGAGGTGTCTTCCGGCAAGCAAATGAAGGTGCAGATGCGGCACCGATTGTCCTCCATCCGAACCGGTGTTCACGACAACCCGGTAACCGCCGTCGGCGTACCCTTCGTCGCGGGCGATCCGGGCGGCCATACCGAGAAGCTCGCCGAGGAGCGATTCGTCCCCTGCGCTCGCCAGAGAGTCGACGTGGTCACGCGGAATAACCAGGACGTGCAGCGGAGCCTGCGGATCCACGTCGCGGAACGCTACCAGTCGCTCTGACTCCGCCACGAACGCCGTGCTGATGTCTCCCCTTCCGATCCGGCAGAATATGCAGTCGTCGCTCATCGATTCTCTCCACTTGTCCCAATCCCAAGAAGCGCCCGCACGATGGCGAGGCCTGCCACCGCCGCCGTCTCGAACCTCAATGTTCCTCCAGCGAGCGATACAGGCTTGAAACCTCCAGCGATCATCTCTTCCCTCTCCTTCGCATCGAACCCGCCTTCCGGGCCGATGGCAATTGACACAGGCGGTTGCAAGTTCATGCCGATGAGCGGGATATCCGCCGAGGCGTCGAGCAGCAGCCGTTCACCTTCCGGAGCGGCCGCGATCGCCCGGGACACGGGCGCGGATGGATGAATCTCGGGCATCCATGCTCCACCCGACTGCGTCAGGGCCGACACCATCCTGGCCTTGACCCGCGACTGGAACGCGGGGCCATCCCCAGCGGGACCGACGCTCCGCGACCGCCGCCAGATCACCGGGCGCCAGCTGGTCGCCACCAGCTCAGTGCATTTCTCGGCCAGAAGGAGCATTCGGTCGCGGTCGGCAACCGGTACGAGCAGATGTACCGGCGGGAGTTCTGGCACCGTCCACGCCTCCGCGACATCAATGGTCAGCGAACGCTTAGTGATCCTCGAGATCGTGCCCGCGGCGGCCCCACCGCGACCGTCGCGCAGGGCCGCCGGCTCACCAGTGCCGAGTCGCAGCACGCGCGCATGCTGCGCGGCATCGTCGCCCAGCGTGACCGAAACCCCGGGAGCGAACTCCTCCGGCGCAAAAAAGACTACGGCAGGCGCTCGATCAGAACGCTCCACCAGCTCTCCTCTTCGTCGTCCGATATGACCCTCCACCCGCCTTCCCCGATTTCTGCAAGTATCGCCGCCTTCTCCTCGGCGAGGATGCCTGAAAGTATGGCATGTCCGCCCGGCTCGAGCGAATCGTGAATGACCGGGAGGAGAGAGACAAGAACCGACGAGATGATATTAGCCAGGACGAGGCCGACCGGGCCGACTAGCGGAAGCAGGACCGAAGCATCTCCCTCCAGCACGTGAACCCTTCCGGCTGTCCCGTTCTGCTCGACGTTCGCTTCGGCGTTGCTGATCGCGTCGGGATCGAGCTCGATCGCGAAGACGGTCGATGCTCCGAGACGGGCCGCGCAGATCGCGAGCACGGCGCTTCCCGCTCCCGCATCCGCGACAGTCGAAGGCATTGACGGAAGCTGCTGCATCAGGCGCACCACGCCCCGCGTCGTCGCATGCTCACCTGTCCCGAACGCCATCGCCGGATCAATCACCACCTGCATCTGGTCCGTGTCATCCGCCAGCCACGGCGGAGCGAGCGTCAATCGTCCGAGGCGGTGAGAGCGAACCGAAGCACGCCACTCGCTCCAGTCGAGGACCGGTGCCTCGCCTACGGTGAGAGTCGCCGAAGGATCTATCTTCCGGAGGCTTGCAGCCACAGCATCTATGTCGTGACCCGGCGGAAAGTGAGTGACAAGTGCGCCGCCGTCGTCATGGACACCCTGCGATCCCGCTTTAAACAGCGCGTTCGAAATCACATCGCCGTCCGCGAACTTTTCTATGCGCAACGCGATCCACGGCCGGCGTTCAGACCCGGCCAGCGGCTCCTGACCCGTCACGCCCCGAGCGATTCCTTCACCTTCGACCAGAAGCCTTTCTGTCGCCGCTGCATCGGCGCGCTCTGCAGCTCGCCGAGCCGTTTTATCAGCTTCTCTTCCTCGGGGGTCAGCTCTTCGGGGGTGAAAAGCTGAAGGCGCACATGCAGGTCGCCGGTGCCCGTTGCATTCACGCGGGGGAGCCCGCGGCCCTTTAGATGGAAGACCTGGCCGCTCTCGGTTCGCGGTGGCACGTGGAGTGTCACGCTCGCCGTGACCGTCGGCACCTGCACATCGGCGCCGAACACCAGTTGCGGATAGGTGATGAGAACTTCGGCGTAGAGATCTTCGCCATCGCGCTCGAACCGCGGATCGTCCTCGACCTCGAACACGACAAGGATGTCACCCTTCCCTCCTCCGCGCGGACCGACGTTGCCGATCCCGCGCATCGTCATGTACTGACCAGTTGCGACTCCGGGCGGCACCTTCACCGCAATGTTCTCCTCCTGCCTGACGCGACCCTCGCCGCGGCACTTCCTGCATGGAGACGTGATTATCGTGCCTTCGCCGGCGCACGTAGGGCATGGAGTGACGCTTATCACCTGGCCGAAGAACGACTTCTGCGCGCGCCTGACTTCACCGGCACCGGCGCAAGTAGTGCAGCGGTTGGCGCTGGTGCCTGGCTCCGCGCCGGTGCCTTCGCACTTATCGCAGTTTGCGAGCAGCTTCACGGTGACCGATTTCTCGACGCCCGTTTCCACCTCCGCGAGCTTGAGAGGCATCGTGATCCGTATGTCGGACCCTGTGCGCGGTCCCGGCTGTCCACCGCGGCCCCCGCCGCCGAACAGATCGCCGAACCCGCCCATTCCGCCGAGGTCGCGCATGAAGATGCTCAGCGCCTCGGCAAGATCGACATGATGGAAGCCACCGGCGCCGCCACGCAGGCCCGCCTCGCCGTAGCGATCGTACATCCCGCGTTTTTCCGGATCGCGAAGCACGTCGTACGCCTCGGTGATCTGCTTGAACTTCTCCTCCGCCTCGCTCGAACCGTTGTTGCGGTCCGGGTGGTACGTCATCGCAAGCTTCCTGTAAGCCTTCTTGATGTCGTCGGGCGATGCGGTTCTCGGAACTCCGAGTGTGTCGTAGAAATCGGCCATCTTCGGCTATGTCAGTCCAGTAGGTCGGTAAGAAGTCGCGACGTGTGAGTCACCAGCGAGATGACCTTGTCGTATGGCATGCGGGTCGGCCCGATAACGCCTATGACGCCGGTGACCGAACCCGAACGATACTGCGCGGTCACTATCGTGAAGTTCTCGAGGTTCGGATCGCGATGCTCATTGCCGATGCTTATCGTGATCCCCGGCTTTGAGCTCCGGTTGCGAAGCAGGTCGGAGAGATGCTCGCGGGTTTCCGTGAGCGCGACGAGCTTGCGCATGTTGTCAACGTTCGCGAACTCGGGTTGCTCCGCCAGGAGTGAAGCCTGGCCGAGAAGGACGTCGTCGTCGCGCTCCGTGGCGCTCTCGAAAAGCTGCTCGCCCTCCTCGATGAATACGTTGAGCAGCTCGGCCGCATCACGCGTCGGCCCGGTATCCCTCAGCCGATCCGCGAGCGAGCTTCGTATCTCGCGGAGGGTGAGTCCCGACATACGCTCGTTGAGAACATTCGCCACCTCGGCCACCGCAACGTCTGCGATTTCAGCGCGTGACTCGACGAAGATTGTCCGGACGGCGCCACCAGTGAGAGTGAGCGCGACAAGAAGCTGCTCCGACGAGAGCTTCACGAGGTCGAGCCGCTCGACGATGCTGTTGTCGAGCTGCGGACCGAGCGCGACACCCAGTTCCTGCGTGATTACCCCGAGGCTCTGGGCCGCGCGGCGCAGGATCGACTCGACGGCCGAGCCGCCACTGGTAATGCGCGCGCTCAGCTGCTCGTGCTCTTTCAGCGCGAGCGCGGGCAATGGCATCAGCGAATCGACGTAAACGCGATACGCGACATCCGTGGGAACGCGCCCAGCGGAAGTGTGTGGATGGTAGAGCAGGCCCTTGTCTTCGAGGTCGCTCATCGTGTTCCGGATGGTGGCCGGCGAGATGCCGAGCCCGAACCTGCGCGCTATCGCATTGGAGCCTGCGGGCTGCGCGGTTTCTACATACGATTGGATGACCGCCTCGAGGACCCGGCGCTCGCGCTCAGTCAGCTCGGGAAACGGCATAAGTTCGAACGTAGCAATGATTTCAAAAACCTGTCAACCCGGCCGCAAGCGAATCGAGTCGCAGCCACCCCTCCGGCGTCAGCCTGACGACGCCGTCATCGATCCGGGCCCAGCCGGGTGAAAGCCAGTTTGCCGCCGCCTCCAGGTCGCGCTCTGACGCGCGAAGCCCCGAGTTGGTTCTGAGCCCGAGGTAAACCCGCTCCGACGCGCGGTTGCCCTCGCTGAGATGCTCCTCGCCATGTCGCACGGATTCCCCCGTGTTCAACCGGCGAACCCAGTCCGCGTACGCGCTGACGTTCCAGCGGCGGGTTTCGCCGTCGAATGAGTGCGCGGACGGACCGACCCCGATATAGCTCGCTCCAGTCCAGTAAGCCGAATTGTGCCTCGACTCCATTCCCGGAAGTGCGAAGTTGGAGACCTCGTAATGCGAATAGCCGCGTGCAACGGCCATCTCGTCGGCGAGCAGAAACTCGCTCGCGTACTGCTCATCCTCCGCGGCGGTGAGCAATCCGCGCGTCTGCCACCTGGCCAGAGGTGTCCCCTGTTCGATCGTGAGACCATAGAGCGAGATGTGGGGCGGCTCGAGCTCGATCGCGATCTCGAGATCCCTCCTCCATTCCCTCTCGATATCGCGGGGCAGCGCGAAAATCAGATCGATCGAGAAGTTGGTAATCCCGCCTTCGCGCGCAAGCTCAATCGCCCGGCGTGCGTCGGCGCCCGAATGAACGCGATGCATCCATGCGAGAACCGCATCGTCGAAGCTTTGGATGCCGATGGAGAGACGGTTTACGCCTGCCGCGCGCCACCCCGCGAGCGACTCCGCCGACACATCCTCCGGATTTGCCTCGAGCGTCACCTCGGCATCCGCCTCCACATCGAAGCGGGTACGGAGAAGATCGAGCAAACGGGCAATCCCGTCCGGACCGAGTCGCGACGGGGTACCGCCACCCAGATATACGGTGTGGAGCGAACCCGAATTCGGGCGAGTCAAAGCGAATTCGCGTGCGAGCGCCCTGAGAAACTCTTCAACGGGAACTGTCTTCCGCACGGCGATTGAGAAGTCGCAGTAAGAGCACCTGCGGGTGCAGAAGGGAACGTGGACGTAGAGGTGGCGGGCTGTCACAGGTTCAATGTAGTACCTGGGCTAACGTCTCCTCACCTCTCCTGAAAGGAGACATTCGGCCAGGCCCTGAAGCTCTAGCGAAGTCACCGCGGCCAGGCACTCCCGGACGGTGAGATGACATTTCAACGCAAGCGCATCCGGCTGACGTGGTCCCGCGGCAAGAGCCTTCCACACCCTCCCATCCACGTCCGTCAGGTGAAGCGGCTCGACCTCTTCGGGGGAGGCGATGCCGACCATTGAAAGCGCATCTGCCACCGACGCGATAAACGGTGCCCCATCGCGGAGGAGGTGATTAGACCCGGCGCTCTGGGGCGAGTCGAACGGTCCAGGGACACACGCAACTTCGTTCCCGATCGCCTTGGCATGCCGGGCCGTGATGAGCGCCCCGCTCCTGTGGCCTGCCTCGACAATTATCGTGAGGGGAGCCAGCGCGGCAATTATCCTGTTCCGCTTCGGAAAAGTGCCGGGGAACGCTCCTACTCCCGGACCATACTCGGAGATGACGCAGGCTCGCTCGCCGATCAGCCGGTGGAGTTCCCTGTGACCGCGGGGGTAAGGCACATCGATCCCCGTGCCGAGCACTGCGACAGTCCTGCCACCGGCGTCGAGAGCGGCGCGGTGAGCGGCGGCGTCGATACCTCGCGCCATTCCGCTGATGACCGAAACACCGGCACGGGCGAATGCGGCGGCAAGCGTCCTTGTCGCCCTGATGCCATAACTCGTCGCATCGCGGGTTCCAACGATTGCCACAGTTGGGCCAGCGAGGTGCGACTGGTCTCCGAGAACAAAAAGACTGGCCGGAGCATGTCGGCCGAGCCGGGTGAGGGATGCGGGATAGCCCGGCGAGTTGAAGCCCACAACTTCCACGTTCATCCCGGGGACATCACATGAGGTGCCGGATGCTAAGGCAATGCGGCTGTGTCACTTGCAGCTTCTGCTACGACACTCTTGCGCAGGCGCTGCAGCTCCTTCCACCAGCCGGCCAGAAGCTCGTCGATTCCCGTGCGCCCTGCCCCGCTGACCGCGTACATCGCAAAAGCGTCCTGGGTCTCGATTGGTGGCAGGTAGTCTTCGCCGAACAGGTCCATTTTCGTGAAGACAACACAGTGTGGCCGCCGGGCCAGCTCCTCGGAATATTCGGCGATCTCATGCCTCAGCTGGTCGTATTCCGCCTGCCAGTCCATGGCGTCGATCGGGATCAGGAACGCAAGGATTCGAGTGCGCTCGATGTGTCTCAGGAACTGGAGGCCAAGCCCCTTCCCCTCATGTGCGCCCTCGATGATCCCTGGAATATCTGCAACGACGAAAGTCCGGTGGTCGCTTAGCTGAACGACGCCAAGGTTCGGGGCGAGGGTTGTGAAAGGGTAATCGGCGATCTTCGGTCGGGCGGCGGAAATGACCGAAAGGAGAGTGGACTTGCCGGCGTTTGGCTGTCCGACGAGGCCAACATCGGCTATCAGCTTCAGCTCGAGCTCGAGAATCCGTGCCTCGCCCTCCTCGCCGGGCTGCCACTCGCGCGGCGACTGATGCGTGGCCGTGGCGAAGAAGCTGTTGCCTTTTCCTCCCCGCCCTCCCTTCGCGACTATCGCTTCCTGGCCACTCTCGAGGATCTCGACGAGAATCTCGCCGGTCGCCGAATCGCGAACGATCGTTCCCGGCGGCACCGGCATCACGATGTCGGCGCCCGAGTGGCCCGTCTTGTTAGACCCCATTCCGTGGTCGCCTCGCTCGGCGGCCCAGCGGTCGCGATACGTGTAGTCGAGGAGAGTCGCGAGATTGCTGTCGCCGCGGATTATGATGTCGCCGCCACGGCCGCCGTCCCCGCCGTCGGGTCCTCCCATCGCCACCCGGAATTCGCGGCGGAACGAGGTGCACCCCGAACCGCCGGTCCCTGCCTCGACTTTGACCTTTACGCGATCAATGAACATCGCCTGTCTCCATGATACCGGGCGGATGTCGCCGCGTCAGAACGCGCGCGAGAAGGGCTCGATATCGCGCGAGATCCCCGGGAGCGACGAGATCGGCGAGCGAATCGAGCGCTCCATGAATTTCATCCGTGCTGGCGCCGCTGTTCAGCGCACCGTGCAGATGTGAGTGAAGCTGTCTCTGCTGGCCAGCGGCTGCGCACGCCGCGACGATGCAGAGCTCGCGCGTTTTAAGGTCCAGCTCCGGCCGTGAAAGAACCTTGCCGTACCCGTCGGCGATCATCCAGCTGTCGAGCGCGGGGTGCAGTGCCCGAATGTTCTCCCGCAACAGCTCATATGAACCCCCGTAAACGGTCCTGCAGGTTTCGACCCCGCGCTCGACCCAGTCAGAGTCGTTTTTCAGCTCCGCCGCAGCATCGTTTTCCGGTGCCAATTCGCCCGAAGCCGCACGCCACATGCGGGCAGCGTTCAGGGCACGCGGAAATCCGGCAAACAGGTACGACTGCAGAACCACCTCATCCATCGCGACAGGATTCACGTTTCCGGCGGCGGCATCGATCACCGCCCGCATCTTCTGCTCACCTGCCCCAGCGATCGCCGCCGCGACTCTCACGAGATGCCGCGTCTCTTCATCTATAGCCGACAATTTCTCATTCATTTGAATTCAGGCGGCACCGAAAGCTCACCCGGATAATCAGATCGCCGCGACCTGGCGGCGTCCGGGTGAATTCCTGCGAGTCACTTCCCGGATTTTCGTCTCGCCGACGATCTCGCCCCGGGAGTTTCTGACAGGCTTCGAAAGGTAGTCGGCAAGTCGCGCCGGAACCGGATCTGGCAATGCACCGAGGTCGGCCAGGAGCCTGATAAGGGCAGGGTGCTGGGCGCGCGGGTTACCGTCCTCGACCTTGAGGGCGATGCCGGTGCCCCGGTCGAGCACCACCGCGCAATGCACGCCCTCCGCGCCCACCTTGGCGATCACTCCGCCACTCGTTTCCTCGACCATCGTCGAGTCGAAGCGCTCGGTGCCGCCGATTAGAAAAGCGTTCCCGCTCATCGCCCTCGCGATCCGCGACGGAATCTCTTCCCCCCGTGCTGCCGCCGCTCCCAGCCTGGCGTATGCACGCGCCATTCGCTCGAGAGAGAGTCCGAAGACAACAACTCCGCAGCCGTCGATCGCCACGCCGATCTGGGAAGGCCGCGAATCGCTCCACAGGGCAACCTGATTCAGCATGGCCTGCTGAACGGGGTGATCGGGGCGCTCGTAGCCGTTGATCGGCCAGCCCATGTGCCGGGCGAGAGCGAGCATCGCAACGTGTTTTCCCGAGCAGTTATTGTGGGTGCGCCTTATGCGAATTCCCGAGTCGCGGGCGATCTTGGCTCCGCGGGGCGAGAGGGGCTCGAGCGGCCCGCAGGCGAGATCCCCTTCTTCGAGCTCGAGCGCGGCGAGCATCCGATCGACGATCGCGACGTGCTCCGGCTCACCACCGTGCGACGCGCATGCGAGCGCAAGCTCCTCATCGCCCCATCCAAGGGTGTCGAACCCTCCCGACTCGATCAGCGGGATGATCTGGAACGGCTTGGCGCACGAGCGCCACCACGTATTTAGGTCGGGATTGCCGGCCGAGCCCGACAAGCGGTCGCACGCGTCAACGACCGCCGCGTGCACCCGATGAACCGATTCTACCGCATTCCCGCGGGTGACGACGACATCAAGCTCATGTAATTCCATTACCTCCTAAAATATCGAGATGAGCCCTTTTGTGTACCGTCTCGGATCTCTTCTCACGTCCGCCAGGACCGTATTCAGCGAGGTGACTGCCTGCAGAAGCTGCGTGTACATCTCGTCCTCGGTGAACAGCTTCGCCATCGTGCCTTCGCCGCGCTGCATCGTTCCGACCAGGCTGTCGACGCCGGCAACTGCCGATACCAGCCGGTTGTACAGCTCGTCGTCCCTCAGAAGCTTGCCCACCGTGCCATTGGGCGACGACACGCCAGCGCCAAGATAGGCGACGAGGGTATCCGCGGACATGAGCATCCGGTCGAGGCTGTTGTAGATCGAAGGATCGTTGAGCAACCGCCCGATTGTGCCACGCGGATTCTGGAGCTGCACCATCACCGCGTTCGAGTTAGCGAGAGTCGAATTCAGGTTGTCGTACATCTGCCGGTTCGTGATGAGCTGGCCGAGAGTTCCGCGGCCGCTCGTCACTCCGTCGGCAACCTCCTGAAGGCTCGATGTCAGCACGGTGACCTGGTCGAGCGCACCCGCCGCCTGGGCCAGCACGGCTTCGTAGTCGGCGGCGACCCCGAGGCGTATCGTGTCGCCCGGCGCGAGCATCGGGAACTGCGGAGTTCCCGGCGAGATGTCGAGCACCTTGTCGCCGAGGAGGCCGAGCGTCTTCAGCTTCGCCTCGGAATCCCGTCGGATCTGCGCCTGGACCTTGCGGTCGACTTCGACCGTGATCTTGAGGTTGCGCATCGTATCGGTATCGACCGGGAGGAATTCGATTGCCTTGACGCTGCCGGCGAGCTGGCCCGCGACGGTGACCTGGCCCCCGACGCGAAGCCCCGCGGTGTGCGGGACAAAGCTGACGAGCTCGTATCGCTTGGCGAAGAGATTCGCCGCCTCCCCGAGTCTGAGGATCGCCACGCCGATGATGACGATAGCCACAATCACGACAGCTCCGACTTTCAGCTGGTCCCAGGTGACGCCGGTTGAGCGTTTCATAGATCGGTGCAGTGAGTGCCGGTCATTTCAGTATCCGCCAAGGAAGTCACGTATGTATTTGTCGTCACTGCCGGACATCTCTTCCGGGGTGCCGACGAAAGCTATCCTGCGGTCGGCCAGGACGGCGATCCTGCTGGCCATTCTGAACGCAGACCTGATATCGTGCGTCACCACGACGCTGGTCACTCCCAGCTCGCGCTGAAGCTTGATGATGAGGTGCGTGATGGTGGCGGTCGTCAACGGATCGAGTCCCGACGTCGGCTCGTCGTAGAGCATGATCTTGGCGTTATTCGCCATTCCCCGTGCTATGCCAACGCGCTTGCGCATGCCGCCGCTGAGCTCCGAAGGCATCATCTCCATGACCCGATCGGGATCGAGATCCACGAACGAAAGCTTTTCGCGCACCCGGTGCTCGATCTCGTCTTCCGTGAGCTCGGTATGCTCCCTGAGCGGATACGCGATGTTCTCGTAGACAGTCATCGAATCGAAGAGCGCGGCGCCCTGAAACACCATTCCCATTTTCTGGCGCACCTTGAGGGCGTCCGGGAAGCTGAGACCGGTGATCTCCTCGCCATCTATGTACACCTGGCCCCGGTCGGGAGTCAGCAACCTCAGGAGGAGCTTGAGGATCGTTGACTTCCCCGTTCCCGATTCGCCTGCCACGACTATCGTCTCGCCTTCGAGCGCGGCAAGCGAAATGTCCTCGAGAATCGGTTGCTCGAACGAGAGGTACACGTCCTCAAGGGCGACGATCGTTTCAGCCGCCTTCTCACGCGACTCCGAAGCGCGATGCTCAGTCGTAGAGCGCGACTCGTCAATCTCCTTCCGGATCTGTTCCCGCACGCGGCGGTGGTCATCGGTCCGGCGAAGCGGATCGCCGCGCCCGCCCCACTCGGCCTCGGGGCGTTCGGACCGTCTGTCCTCGCCTTCACTTGGCGCGCCATCAACCGGCTCCACCGGCTCGACCGGCTCCACCGGCTCGTCGGGTTTGTCAGCCATGCGGCAGGAAAGCCAGAAGAAGCTGCGTTATGAAGTAGTCGACCACGAGTATGCTGATGCTAGCCGTGACGACGGTGCGGGTCGTCGCGATTCCCACTCCCTCCGTGCCGCCGGTCGTCTTCAGGCCGAAATGACATGCGACAAGGGAGATGATCCCGCCGAATACGAATGGCTTGACGAGTCCGTGCACGAAGTCGTTCGGGATGTACTTGAAGACGAACCCACCGCTGGCGATCTGCTCCCAGACGGTGCTCCAGTAGAGCGATGTCGGAATTCCCACGTACGCTGTGGCGATGACGTTGCCGCCCAGTATTCCGGCAAAATCATTGATTACGGTGAGGACCGGAAGCATGAAGAGTGCTGCAAGCACCCGCGGCGTCACAAGCTTGCGAATCGGATCGGTTCCGAGAGTGTTGAGAGCGTCGATCTGCTCGGTGACGCGCATCGAGCCGAGCTGCGCCGCGATTCCGGAGCCCACACGCCCCGCAACCATCAGGCCGGCTAGCACAGGCCCGAGCTCCCGGATCATCGACGCGGCGACAAGCCGGCCAATGTACATCGTCGCGCCGAACGTCTTCAGCTGCACTGATGACTGAAGCGCCAGCACCATACCGGTGAAAAAGCCGGTCAGGAGCACGATCGCGAGCGACTGCACGCCGATCGATTCCATCTGCTGTATCAGGTCGCCCCGGTAGAACGGGCGCGAGAAGGCGAACCTTATCGCCTTTGTGCCCAATACCAGGAATTCCTGGAACGAGTGGATTTTTCGCTTTGCGGACTGGTTGAACCGCTCGAGCAATCGGCGTCCTGGTCTGGAGACTGAGCAACAAATGTAATGCAGTTCCCGCCGGCCATGGTGCCCCCCTCGCTCGACTGTCGGAACTGCCAGCGCCCTCTTACCTTGCTCTCCGATGATCGAGCGGATAACACGCAAACGGGTCGAGGAGCTTCTCGCGGCGGCGGAGGGCAGGCGTGTCGCCGTTGTCGGCGACGCGATGCTCGACGTCTACCTCCGGGGGGACGTCGACCGCATCTCGCCGGAAGCGCCTGTGCCTGTCGTCAGGATCCGCGAGCGCAAGCTCGCACTAGGCGGGGCCGCAAACGTCGCGAACAACATCGTCACGATCGGCGCCGGCTGCGAGCTGGTGTCGGCAGTGGGAGAGGACGTGGCCGGCGCCACCCTCCGCGACATGTTGAACCAGGTCGGAGCCGACACGCGCTCGCTGGTTTCAGTCAAGCGCCCGACAACTACCAAGACCCGCGTAGTGGCAAGGTCTCAACAGCTCGTGCGGTACGACGAGGAAGAGGACGTCGACCTTGCCGGGGAGGAGACTGAACGGTTGCTGGCGGCGCTCGAAGTCGCGGTGGCCTCGGCCGATGCACTTGTTTTCGAGGACTACAACAAGGGCGTCATCGTGGCGCCGGTAATAATGAAGGGGATCGACTGGGCCCGTTCGCGAGGAATCCCCACTGTCGTCGACCCGAAATACAGGAATTTCTTCGCCTACCGCGGGGCCACGATATTCAAGCCGAACAGGCGTGAGTTGGAGTCGGCTCTTGGTGCGGAGATGGACTTCGACCATCCGCAGGCCCTCCCTTCAACGTTCGAGCGTCTCGGAGTGGAACACCTCCTGCTTACGCTTGGCGAGATGGGCATGGCATTGATTTCAGCAGACGGCGAGGTTGGCCGGATTCCGACGACGGCGCGTGAGGTCTACGACGTTGTCGGCGCGGGCGACACCGTTACGGCGTACCTCGCAACGATGATGGCGGCAGGCGGAACTCCGGCCGAGGCGGCGCTCATCGCGAACTTCGCCGCCGGGGTCGAGGTGGGCAAACTCGGGGCGGCCACCGTCACCCCCGGCGAGGTGCTCGAAGCCTACGACGACTTCGCCGCATCGGGCATCGCTTGAACCGCGCGGCATTTGCTGCGCTTTCCGGTGCCTTGCTCCTGGTGTCCCTGACACCTCGAGCGGCATCGGGACAGGTAGCGGATACGACTTCCGTGCTCGCCGGCCAACCCCTCGGCATTTCGGCCCCGGCCGACTCCACGTTGTTTCACCCGGCGGCGGTGAGCGCCGCAGCGTGCGGTCGGGGTGCGTCCGACGTTGCGTTTAGGAGGGCGGGAGTCGCCGGCGTTTTCGTCGGTGGCAATGCGCTTCTTCTGGCTTACATGAAGAATGCGTGGTGGTCCGGCGAGCGGGCCGACAAGTTTTTCTTCAGGGCTGACTGGGACGAGAATTTCCGCGACCAGGACAAGTTCGGGCACGCAGTCGGTGGCTACCATCTCGCGCGAATTGGGGCCGCCCTTCTCCGAAGCGCGTGCATGTCCAAGCCGAAGGCAACGGCGCTCAGCGCGGCATATGCCGCCGCCTTCCAGCTTCAGATAGAGATCTGGGACGGGATGTTCGACAAATACGGGTTCTCATACCCTGACCTTCTCGCGAATACCGCGGGGACCGCGCTCGCGGTTCTCCACGAGGTGCGTCCCGGAACGAAAGCGATAAAGCCAACCATCTCGTATGCGCCGTCCGCCGCCCTTCGCAACCGGGACAATTTCCCCGGCGAGCTGCGGCCGTCGCTCGACTACTCGGGTCAGACCTACTGGCTCTCTGCCGACGTCAATGCGATGCTTCCCGCGGCGGCGAAGCCTTACTGGCCGTCGTTCCTGCGGGTTTCGGCGGGCCACTCCATCACCGACTGGATCGACCCGCAGACAGGGGCCAACATCAGGGCGAAGAGGAAGATCCTGCTGACCATCGATTTCGACGCGGAGAAGTTGCCGGGCGAGAACCGGCTCTGGAAGACGTTCAAGCGGAACCTGAGCTTCATCCACCTTCCCTCGCCCGCGATCCAGATCTCGCCTGATTTCGAGTTCATCCCATGGTACAAGTGAGACCCTGGATACTCGTGGGGGGCCTTTTCGCTGCTGCCGCGAGCGCCGGCGCGCAGGCCACACCGTATCTCCCGAACGACGACATCTCCTACCACTATGTGGATGCGCTGATGTCGAGGGGACTGCTCAGGAATCTTTCCGCGCTCGATCGGCCGTACCACGCTGGGGCTGTTCGAGCGGGGCTCGACACTGCCGCTTCGAGCGCGCATCGCAGGGTCACGCAGTCGTATCTCGACGCCCTTTCACAATCGTTGCGGCGGTTCGAGCTCAGGACCTTACGCGACACTGCGCGGCGCACGCCGTTCCGGGCAAAAGCGACGTTCGACGTCTACGCGACTGCTCAAACTTCGTCGCTCCGGGAATTGATGAGGGCCGACTGGAACGAAGATCTCGAGCCCGCCGCCGCCGGATATTTCGTGATGGGCGGAGGTCACCTCGCGGCCTCGGTGCGCGCGATTCTGGATCCCCGGCTCAACGAGGATCCTGAATTTTTCAGCCGGAAGGACAGGAGCATCGCGGGAAGAACGGAGGATGCGTATGTCAGCGGCCAGTGGAAGTTCGCTGAGGCCGCGTACGGTCGAGTCGCCAGGTCGTGGGGCCCGACCCAGTTCTCCGGACTCCTCCTCGGCGACGATGCATATACGTACGATCACCTCTACGCCCGGCTCGGTACGCAGCGGATTAATGTCTCGACGGTGATCGCGCGTCTCGAGAATTACGTGCTCACTCCGGGAACGGAGACGTCGCGCTACTTCTCTGTGCATCGCCTCGGGTTCAGGCGCGGCTCATTCGAGGGCGGCCTCAGCGAGTCGTATCTCTACTCGGGCGTTCACCGCGGTCTCGAGTTCTCGCTGATCAATCCGTTCAACGTGTATGGCCTGAGCTGGAAGAACGAGGGGACCGACGGCAACCTCGCGTTCGGCGGCGACCTGGCATGGAGAAATGCGCGGGCGGGAACCTACAGCGTTCAGGTTCTGCTCGACGACATTCAGATAGATGAGTGCGACTCGCTCTGCCAGGAGCCGTCGTCATACGGCTTTACATTCTCCGCCGAGGGAATCCCGGTCGCTGGTGAGCAGCGGGCGTTCGCGTCGTACACGCGCGTCTCCAACCTTGCCTACTACACGCCCAATGTCGCGGAGAGATACGCGAGTTATCGCGTCGGCCTCGGCCGGGGATTCAGCGACTATGACGAAGTTCGGGCCGGCATCGATCTGGCCCTCATTCCACGCACTCCGCTGAGGGCGTACGTCGCGCACAGGCGTCAGGGGCAGGGAGATTATCGCGGGCGCTATCCCGATCCCGCCGACTATGCAACGACCCCGGGATTTCTCTTCGGAAATGTCTGGACGGTGAACCGAATCGCGATGAGCGGGGCGTCAACTTACGGCCGGGATTTCCAGATTACGGCTGACGTTGGCGTCAACTGGAATACGAATCGTTTCAACGTCGTCGGGCAGAACGACAAGCAGCTGGAGGGACGGCTGAAGGCAATCTGGGTACCTCGGTGGCTCATCCGTTTTGACTGACTTGTTGTCCCTGCTACATTCAATCGAGTGCGGGCCCTTAGCTCAGTCGGTTAGAGCAGCGGACTCATAATCCGACGGTCGCAGGTTCGAGTCCTGCAGGGCCCATTCACAAATTCCGAAATCGCTGCTTGCGAGGCTATCCATAGATGAACTGGACGTGGATGCGGATGGCCTCGTGGATCGACACGCGAGCGAAGTTCGTCGACTCCCTTCCGAAGCGCGGACGACTGCTCGACCTCGGCAGTTCCGATGGGGGAACACTCCGCCATTTCGCCGAGCTCCGGCCTGACCTCGCGCTTGCCGCGGGCGATATCGAAGGAAGGCCCGAGGCATATCCCAGCTCGACGGATTTCAGGCGATCTGATTTCGACCGGGATCCCCTGCCCTGGCCGGACGGTCTCTTCGATGGAGTGACTTGCATGCACGTGGTCGAGCACCTTCAGGATCCTTCGCACCTGATTCGCGAGGCATTCAGGGTTCTCGCGCCCGGAGGCCGCCTTTACGTCGAAACCCCCGCGCCGGAAACTGTCGACATGATCAGCGCGACAGGAAGCGCGACGGGCCGCGTGACTGTGAACTTTTTTGACGACCCCACGCACGTTCGCCCTGTCACGGTTGAAGAGATGAGCCGCACGGCGCTCGGTGCCGGCTTCGATTCATCTGAGAATGGCGTTTCCAGAAACCTCTTGTTCTGCGCGGCTTATCCCGTGCTCCGCGTGCTGCGGCAGGACAGTCGTGGCAGGTACGTCGCACAGCTTCACTGGACCGGCTGGTCGGTATACGTGATTGCGCGGAAGCCAGAGCGTGCGCGCTAGAGCGGTTATCTTCCTGCCCTGTATACGCCAAGTTACATTTCTGATTAACCCCGAGCCGGCCGGGGTTTCGTAAAGTACTTTACGGGAATAAAGTCAGAGGTTGGAATCGACGGTCGCGTAGCTCAGCTGGTTAGAGCGCTGCTTTCACACAGCAGAGGTCCGGGGTTCGAGTCCCTGCGCGACCATGCCCCACCGTCCGCTCCACCGTGCGGAAAATCTTCTTCAAATTGCCAATAATTCGATGAGTTCACTCAAGCTGCGGTTCGTCGCTCTTGCCGCAATTCTCTTCATCGCGCCTTCTGTCGTCGAAGCGCAGTCAGCGGCCCAGGCGCAACAGATGCTCCAGGCCAACCCCGGCCTCCTCCGCGAGCTTCGCTCCCGCATCCTTTCGAGCGGCCTCACGCCGGACCAGGTTCGAGCCCGGCTGAGGGCAGAGGGTTATCCCGAGAGCCTCCTCGATGCGTACCTGTCGGGAGGCAGCGAATCAGGGGTCGAGAACATGGGAACGACAGGATCCCCCCAGGGCGAGGTCTTCAGTGCCATAAGCGCCCTTGGGATCGTCGACACGGTCGAGGCCACCACGCTGCGCTGCAGCGTCGAGCTGCTGACACCGGATACCGTGTTCACTCCGGCGGACACCGTGGGAATCGGCAGAGAGCGGGCGCTCGCCAACCGGCGTGCTTTGCGCCAGATGTGCGCACAGCGAGTCCCGATGCTCTCCGCCCTCGACAGTCTCCGGCTCAGGCAGCAGCGCGACAGCGGATACATAATCTTCGGCCTCAATACATTTCGCGAAGCCTCCACGCTTTTCGACCCGAATCTCAGCGGTCCTGTCGACGACAGCTACCGGCTTGGACCGGGCGACCAGCTCGCCCTGATTCTCACCGGCGATGTGTCACAGGCCTACACGCTCGATGTGACACGGGAAGGCTTCATTGTCGTCCCGCAGGCAGGGCAGATCTATGTATCGAACCTCACACTCGGCCAGCTCCGCGAAGTTCTCTATTCACGTCTGGGCAGGGTCTATTCCGGCGTCCGACGCGGCCCTGGTGCGTCAACGCAGTTCAGCATCAGCCCGGTAAGGCTTCGCAGCAATCAGATCTTCGTGCTCGGTGAGGTGCTCAGTCCGGGCAGCTACCGTATCTCGAGCGCCGGCACGGCAATGTCGGCTCTTTATGCGGCACGCGGTCCGTCTGACAACGGGAGCTTGCGGAACGTACAGATCCGCCGCGCCGGCCGCACGATCGGTGTGCTCGACGTGTACGACTATCTGATCAACGGCGATGCGTCGGGTGATATCCGCCTTCTCAATGGCGACATCGTGTTCGTCCCGGTGAATCAGCCGCGAGTGAGAGTCGTGGGAGAGGTTGTCCGCCCCGCGACTTACGAGATCGCATCCGGAGAGACCCTCTCTGATGCCATTCGTTTTGCCGGTGGATTCACGCCTAACGCTTCCCGCCGGCGGGTGCAGATCGAGCGGATACAGTCGCCGCTCGAGCGCCAGCTTGGGGGAAGGGATCGTGTGACTCTCGACATCGCCCCCGTCGGCCTGGTCGACGGAGGGCCGACCGATATTCCCCTGCTGGCGGGCGACGTCGTCCGCGTCTTCCCGATATCCGAGCGCATGCGTAACCGGATCGCGGTCGAAGGCAACGTCTGGCAGCCGGGGACGTTGGGACTTACGCCAGGCATGACCGTCGCACAGGCGTTACGGGCCGCCGGGGGAGTTCAACCGGATACCTACCTCGGACAGATACTGATTTCAAGACTGAATCCGGATTCCACGCGCAGCCAGCTGCATGCAAGTCTCGCCGACACGACAGGTGTCGTGATCGGTGATTTCCTGCTGCAGGAGGACGATCATCTGCGCGTCTTCTCGACGACGGAGTTTCGCCCGACACGCTATGTCGCGATCACTGGCGCCGTGCGCAACAGCGGACAGGTTCCCTATCGGGAAGGAATGACGGTCCGGGACCTGGTGCTGCTCGCGGGAGGGCTGGAGCAAAGCGCCGATCTTCGTGAAGCGGAAGTTGCCCGTTTGCCCCGCGACCGGCGCGACGGTACGACGGCAACTACCTTCAGAGTGCCACTCGACTCGAGTTACATCTTCGAGCGCGGGCCTGACGGAAAATACTTCGGCCCGCCGGGGCTTCCCGCCCCTTCGGGGAACGCACCTGAAGTCGCGCTCGCCCCGTATGACAACGTCCTGATTCTGCGGCAGCCCAACTGGGAGCTTCAGCGGCAGGTCATCATCACCGGGGAAGTGCTCTATCCCGGGACCTACTCACTTCGCACGAAGACGGAAAAGGTCTCGGATGTCATTCAGCGCGCGGGCGGCCTGACTCGGGAAGCATACGCGGACGGCGTCACGTTCTTCCGCCATGACGACAGCGTCGGCCGCATTGGGATCGCACTTCCCGAAGTGCTGAGGAATCCGAGGTCGCGCGACAATCTCCAGCTTCTCGACGGTGACTCGATCTTCATTCCGCGATGCAACGCGGTCGTGAATGTGAAGGGTTCGGTCAACTCACCGGTGGCAGTCACATACGTCCCCGGTGCATCGCTCGACCATTACGTGCGCGCAGCCGGCGGCATCACGCGCCGCGGCGACATCCGGTACGCCTATGTCACTCAGCCGAACGGCAAGGTCGAGGCGACGGGCGGCAAGTTCATCTTCCGCTCTAACCCGAAGCCTCGCCCGGGAAGCACAGTGTTCGTTCCCGAGAAGGATGCGACTGAGCGTCGCCTCGATTACCTGGCCACACTTGGCACGCTGGCACAGGTTGCGGCAAGCTTCGTAGCCATCGCGATCGCCCTCAAGCAATAGGCAAGGTGCAACCGGCCGAGCAGGCAACGCCTACCGACCATCTCACGATAACGGGATGGGCGGCAGGCGTTGTTGCACGGTGGAGGATGGTGCTCGCAGTCACCGTCGGGAGCATGGTGCTCGGCCTCGCCGCGTCAGTCATCATCCCGCCGGTGTACCGGAGCAAAGCCTCGTTCATCGCCAACAGCTCGAGCACATCGAAGCTGCAGGGAGCGCTCGGCGGGACCTCCGGACTCGGTGGCATCATCTCCCAGCTCGGCGGAAACGTCGGCGGGGATCCGTCGGAGTCGCCGAACTTCTACGTGCACCTGCTGTCGAGCCGCGAGCTGCTCACGCGCCTGCTCGAATCGGAATTTCCAAACCCGCGGACCGATGCACCGAATGACAGTGCGACGCTGCTGAGCATTCTCAGGATCAGAAACTCCGATCCACAGCGGCAGATGGAGCTTGGCGTGAAGCAGATGACCGACGCGATGACGACAGGCATGGATGCCAAGACGAACCTCGTCTGGTTCTCCGTCGATGCGCGGTGGGCAGAGATGAGCTCGGGGATTGCCAACCGGCTCATCGACCTCGTCAGCACGTTCGACAGGGAGATCAGGGTGTCGAGAGCCAAGTCGCTCCGCCTGTTTCTCCAGATGCGTCACGACAGCGCGCAGACGGCACTCCGGCAGGCGGAGGAGAACCAGCGAGTCTTCTACGAGAGGAATCGCGGCTTCGTCGGCGGCTCGCCAGCGCTCAAGTTCGAGGAGCAGCGCATCACCCGCGAGGTCGACCTCGCGTCGGACCTGTACGTGAGTCTCGACAGGCAGCTCGAGGTTGCCCGCATTGACGAGATAAACAACGCCGCGCTCATCACAGTTGTCGACTCCGCGGTCGTCCCCCGCAAAGCGCTCTGGCCGCGATACTGGGTGACCCTGCTGTCAGCCGCCGCCGTGGGTCTCCTGATCGGGCTGCTTCTGGCCGGAAGCGCGGCAATACTAGCTGACTGGCGGGCGCGAAATCCCGAATCGTGGGGATACCTGAGATCGTCGATTAGGAAGACGCGGTCCGAGCTCAGAAATGTATTCAGGGTAAGCCGGAGGCCTCGACCAGCAGCCGCCGACGAAGATCTCGAGGCGGCCGTGAACACTCAGCGCCCGGCCTGAGGCCGCGCAAATCGCCGCGGAGCCGGTCGTGAACATCACGCCGCCCCTCACGCCAAGCGTCTGGATCGCGGGAATTGTTTCCCGTTGGAAGCTCGCAGTGACAGTCGCCCTTGCAGCGATGTCGGCCGCTGCCGTCGCGGTCGTGGTGCTGCCTCCCGTCTACCTTGCCAGCACTACGTTCATCGCTCCGAGCAGCTCGGGTGTCAGCGCGCAACTGGCTGGCGAATCGGATGCGAGCAGTGTCGCTCTTCGCGCTGCACTCGGATCTGCGGACGCTGCACTCGAGTCCCCGCTTTATTACATCAAGCTACTGGAGAGTGAAGAGCTGAGGCGCCGCGTGCTGTTGTCCCGCTTCGCCGATCCAGGCTCCGAGTCGGGATCCGACAGCGCGACGCTCGTGGAGATCATGCGTGTTCACGCCACCGAGCCGGCAAGGCGACTCGAGATCGCGAGCCGGCGGCTCGAGCGCGCAATGGCGTTCGGCTTCGACCTCAACACGAACGTGGTCGGGCTCGACGTCAGGATGCCGTCTGCCGAGCTGGCAGCCGCGGTCACGCGACGAATCGTCCAGGTTGCCGACGGAATCGCCCAGGAGCAGCGAGGCGTGCGGGCACGGGAGCGGAGACTATTCACCGAAGCACGGCTCGACGACGCTCGCACCGACCTGAGCGTCGCGATGGAGCGCCATCGCTCCTTCGAGGAGCAGAATCGCCTCTGGCGTGGCTCACCCGAACTCGTCACGGCCGAGGCCCGACTCAGGCGAGCGACGCTCCTGGCAGAAGCACGCTTGATGGCCCAGCGCGAGGAGCTGGAGACAGCTCGCGCTCAGGAGCTGGGCGATCGCGCGCGCACAACTGTGGTTGATCCAGCTGTAGTGCCGGCCAGGGCGCTCTGGCCGCGTTACGGACCGCTTCTCTTCAACGCGATCCTGTCTTCACTGCTTCTCGGTCTCATTGTCGCCGGTTTTGCGACTTTCCTGGCGGGAAGGCGCCAGACGGCTCCTGGACAACCCGCACCCGACGACACCGGAAAAAAGTCGGCGCTGAGCCGCATCGCCTTTCCGGTGTTCGCCTGGGGCCTCGTATTTCACAGCCTGCTGATCACCATCCTCTTCGGCTGGTTCGGACTGTCCGTCGACATGGTGCGGAGCATGGCTGCGTGGAAGGAAATGGGCCTTGCCCTGCTGCTGGTGATCGTCGTGGTGCGGGCGTTCACAGGGCGCGGATCGCGGACCGTGCTCGCGTGGCCCGACATGTGGGTCGGCGGCCTCATCGCGACTGCGCTGATGTTCCTGCTCATCGAGAATCCGTGGCTTCGATTCAATCTCCCGCGACAGGCCGAGTTGCTTGGCTTTCGCGACGCAGTGTATTTCATGCTCCTCTATTTCATCGGCCGGACGATGCCCGAGCTGGTGTCTGATGAGGGAGCGATGCGAAAGGTCTTCATCCTCGTGCTGGTGACAGGCGTCATAGGCGTGATAGAGCGGATGGTCGTGAGCCCTGAGATGCTTGTAGCGCTCGGTGTCGCGGCGTACTTCCAGGACTTCCTCGGAGTGTCGGCGTTCACTGTCGGAAACGTCTACGGCCTGCCTCTCAACTACTGGACGATGATCGGTGGCGATCTCTTCCGCCGCGCGGGCTCGGTATACCTCAGCGGACAGGGCTTCGCCGTTCCGTTCCTGATCCTGTTCCCGCTTGCGACGGCGTGGGTCTTCCTGCGCCCCTCGATCACCCGGGGTCAGATCATCGCGTACGCGATAATCTCGACGGCGCTGGTGCTCACGCTGACGCGAATGACGATCCTGATCGCTTTGCTGCAGCTCGTCCTGTTTGTGAGCCTCCGAAAGCGGCCCGAGTGGGCAGTCGCCGGGCTCGTCGTGGCCGGCACTGCTTTCATGGCTGCTTTCACCTTCATCCCGGGATTCCCGATGTTCGTGTGGCAAACGCTGTCGTGGCAGGAAGGCAGCAGCGTGTCGCACATGAATGACTGGATGAGAGGCATCGCGTTATTCTTCCAGAATCCCTGGGGCATGGGGCTCGGGACCGCTGACCAGACAGCGGTGCGCTCCGGGCTGAGACACCTGACGGGTGACAATCTCTACCTCAAGTACGGCGTCGAGATGGGAGCGCTGGGGCTGGGGCTGCTCATCCTGATAATCGTCTCGATCGGCCGCGCCGCCCTGAAGGTCTATCGCAACGGATCGACGTGGGCACAGCGGCGGATGGGAATCACGATCTGGCTCGCCGCGATC
>JBBQZF010000010.1:0-32554 GCA_038208015.1 Gemmatimonadales bacterium | reverse complement strand
CTATTCGCTATTCGCCATATGCGAACAGCAAACCGCTAACAGCAAACCGCTAGAACAATGCTGAGTCCGAAGAGAGTAAAGTTCAGGAAGATGTTCAAGGGCCGGATGAAGGGCCTGTCGACCCGCGGCTCGACCGTCGCGTTCGGCGCCTACGGTCTCCAGGCACTGGAGCCCGGCTGGGTTTCGAACCGCCAGATCGAGGCCGCCCGTGTGGCGCTCACGCGGCACATCAAGCGCGGCGGAAAGGTCTGGATCAGGATCTTCCCCGACAAGCCGATCACCAAGAAGCCTGCCGAAACCCGCATGGGCAAGGGAAAGGGCTCACCCGAGGGTTGGGTGGCGGTGGTCAAGCCGGGGCGCGTGATGTTCGAGCTCGAGGGCGTAACGCCCGAGATCGCTAAAAAGGCAATGGCACTCGCCGGCGCCAAACTCGGCGTGAAGTCGAGATTCGTCGCTCGTGAGGAGGCGCACACTGATGCTTAGCAGCAAGGACATTCGCGAGCTGAAGGAAGCCGAGATCCAGTCGAAGATAGCCGAGATGGAGGAGGAGAGATTCCGCCTCAAGTTCCGCGCTGGGACCGAGACTCTCGAGGATCCGCTCCGGCTTCGTGTAATAAGGAAGGACATCGCGCGGCTCAACACCGTGCTGCGCGAGAAGATCATCGGGATCGCCGAGGCAGGCACATCGGCGTCGCTCCCAAAGGCGGGTGGCGCAAAGACGCGCCGCATTCGCCGGAAAAAGTCGGGTGCGACCCGCTCGAGCAAGAGGGCATAGGGAAGAATGGCTGACACACAGCAGGAGAACGCTCAGAGCGTGAATCGCCCGGCGCGCAAGTCGCGCGTGGGCCTCGTGGTGAGCGACAAGATGGAGAAGACCGTGGTCGTCTCGATCGAGCGCCGGGTCCAGCATCCGGTTTACGGCAAGATGATCCGCCGGACGAAGCGCTTCAAGGCGCACGACGAGATGAACGAGGCGAAGACCGGAGACACCGTGCGGATCATGGAGACCCGCCCGATCTCGAAGGACAAGCGCTGGCGCATCGTCGAGATCGTCGAGCGGGCTCGATAGTAACTACGCTCTCCCACACAGGAATTTTCCGATGATTCAACAGGAATCGGTGGTCAAGGTCGCGGACAACTCGGGCGCGAAGACAGCGCTCGTCATCCGCGTTCTCGGTGGAACCCGCCGGCGCTACGCCGGACTCGGTGACGTCGTGATCGTGGCCGTGAAGAATGCGCTGCCGAACGGAACCGTCAAGAAGTCAGAGGTGGCTCGCGGAGTGGTTGTCCGCACCGCGAAGGAGACGCGCCGCAAGGACGGCTCGTACATCCGGTTCGACGAGAACGCCATCGTGATCATAAATGAAGCGGGCGAGCCCCGTGCGACTCGTATCTTCGGCCCCGTGGCGCGCGAGCTCCGCGAGAAGAAGTACATGAAGATCGTCTCGCTCGCCCCGGAGGTGTTGTAGAATGCGTGACCTGAAATACCGCAAGACGGCAAAGAAGCGCAGCAGGACGAGGCACGGCGTCAACGCCGAGCGGCTCAAGCTGCACGTGACGAAGGGTGACACCGTCCGCGTGATGCGCGGCGACGACAAGGGCAAGGAAGGCAAGGTCATGCGGATCTATCCCAAGACCGGCCGCGTCCTCGTCGAGGGAATCAACCTCGTCAAGAAGCATCGCAAGGCACGGACGGCTGAAGAGCAGAGCGGCATCATCGAGATGGCCGCCCCTGTTCACTCGTCGAACCTCATGCTTCTCGACTCGAAGACAGGTGAGCCGACCCGCACCAGGGCCCGGATCGACACCGATGGAACGAAGGAGCGTGTCGGCGTTCACTCGGGGGAACCGATCCCCCGCACGCGCTGACCGGAGACAGATAAATGGCAACAGCAGAGAAGAAGGGCGGAAAGCCGGCGAAGCCCGCCAAGGGCGGAGGCGCTCCCCCGCAGCAGCAGAAGAAGCCGAAGGGCGCCGACAAGAAGAAGGAGGAGTTCAAGCAGGGACCACACGCTGGGGTGGATCTGCCTGTTCCGCCCCCGCGTCTCAAGGCGTACTACGAAAACACGGTTCGCGCGCGTCTCCAGGAGCAGTTCGACCTGGAGAACGTTCACGAGATTCCGACGGTATCGAAAATCGTCGTGAACTGTGGCGTTGGCGAGGCGATCAAGAACCCGAAGGTTCTCGACGCTGTCATCGAGGAGCTCGCGATCATAACCGGCCAGCGACCGACTCGCCGCAAGGCGAAGAAGTCGATCGCCAACTACGGTCTCCGCGAGGGCCAGGAGATCGGCGCTGCGGTGACGATGCGTGGAGCCCGGATGTGGGAGTTCCTCGATCGCCTCATCACTGTGGCGATTCCGAGAATTCGCGATTTCCGCGGCGTTAACACGCGGTCGTTTGACGGCCGCGGGAACTACAGCCTCGGCGTCAAGGAGCAGATGATTTTTCCCGAGATCAACTACGACATGGTAGACCAGATCCACGGAATGGACATCACGTTCGTCACGACGACGAACAGGGACGATATGGCGCTGGCGCTGCTGCGCGAGCTTGGCATGCCGTTCAGGGGCGACGACAAGCCAATCATCGTGCAGTCGTGATGACTGACAGTAAAACCTTTCTGGTAGAGAGAGTAAGAGATGGCGCGTAAGGCCATGGTGGAGAAGAGCAAGCGGAAGCCGAAGTTCCAGGTGCGGCAGCACAATCGCTGCCAGCGCTGCGGCAGGGCGCGCGCCTTCCTGAGAACGTTCGGCATCTGCCGGATATGCTTCCGCGAGCTCGCACTTTCGGGGCTGATCCCGGGCGTGCGCAAGGCGAGCTGGTAACCAATAACCTTCTACACGTCCACGACGACTGCGGACTGCGGACTCACTGCGGACTGACACAATGATTTATGAAGTTGGTCCGCAGCTCGCAGTCGTCGTAGATACGGTAGAACGAGGGTAGAAACTGCATGAGCATGACTGATCCGATCGCCGACATGTTGACGCGCATCCGCAATGCCTGCGGAGCGAAGCACCGCCGCGTCGACATGCCGGGTTCAAAGATGAAAGTGGAGATCGCCAGGATCCTGAAGGAGCACAACTTCATCCAGGATTTCCGGACACTCGAGGAAGAGAGCGGCCGCAAGACGCTTCGCGTAGTTCTCAAGTACGCGCAGGGCGGGCAGCCGGTCATTCGCGAGCTGAAGCGTGTTTCCACGCCCGGCCTGCGCAAGTACGTCGGCGTGTCGGAGATCCCGCGCGTCCGCAACGGCCTCGGCATGGCGATCCTCAGCACTTCGCAGGGCCTGATGTCGGATCGCCAGGCGCGCCAGAAGCGCACCGGCGGCGAAATTCTCGCCCTTGTGTGGTAACGGATACAACTATGTCACGTATTGGAAAGAACCCGATCTCTGTCCCGTCAGGAGTCGACATCACGGTTGACGGAAATCGCATAACCGTAAAAGGACCCAACGGTGAGCTGTCACGGACCATTCCCGCCGAGATGATCGTCTCGCAGGAGAGCGGCACCGTCACCGTGAATCGCCCGAGCGACGACCCGAAACACAAGGCGCTGCACGGCCTCTCGCGCACTCTCCTCGCCAACATGGTCGAGGGAGTAACGAAGGGCTTTTCCAAGCAGCTCGACATCGTCGGCGTCGGATACAAGGCCGAGACGCGTCCTTACGGACTGCAGCTGGCGCTTGGATTTTCGCACGCTATCGAGTACAAGGCGCCGAAAGGCATCACGCTCAAGGCTCCGCTGCCGACGCAGATAATCGTCGAAGGCGCGAACAAGGAAATCGTAGGACAGGTGGCAGCTGAGCTCCGCAGCCTCCGTCCACCCGAGCCCTACAAGGGTAAGGGAATCAAGTACGCAGGCGAGCAGATCCGGCGTAAGGCCGGAAAGGCGGGAGGCAAGTAATGGGAAAGACTGTTTTTACGAACACCCGCTCGTCGCTGCGCACGCGCCGGCACTTCCGCGTCCGGAAGAAGGTGAATGGAACCAGCGAAAGACCGCGTCTCGTGATCTATCGCTCGCTGAAGCACATCTACGCGCAGCTCGTCGACGATGTGGCGCAGCGCACGCTGATGACGGTGACGGATTCGGGTCTCGAGGGAAAGAAGACTGAAAAGTCCGCCGAGGTCGGCAAGAGAATCGCCCAGAAGGCGAAGGAAGCCGGCGTCACGAAGGTCGTATTCGACCGTGGCGGTTACAAGTATCACGGCCGCGTGAAAGCGGTGGCCGACGGAGCCCGCGAAGGCGGGCTGGAGTTCTAACGGAAATGGCTGAAAACGAAACTCAGGATAGCGCCCCCTCGGAAGAGCAGTCCTCTTCCGCCCCGGCACCCGCGGCTCGCAGCACGGGCGGCGGCGGCGGACGCAGCGCGCGAAGCGGCGGCGGAGCTGGCGGACGTGGCGGACGCGGTGGCGGCGGACGCGGTGGACCAGGCGGCGGACGTGGCGGACAGGGTGGCGGCGGACGCGGAGGCCCCGGTGGTGGTGGCGGCGGCCGTGATGGCGGCCAGAACCGCTCGCGTGACGGCAAGGGAGGTCGTGACGGCGGCCGCGGCGGCGACAGCCGTGGCGACGGCGGAAGCGAGCTCGTCGAGAACGTCATAGCGATCAACCGCGTTGCGAAGGTCGTGAAGGGTGGTCGCAGATTCTCGTTCAATGCCCTCGTCGCCGTTGGCGACGGCCAGGGCAAGGTCGGTTTCGCGACAGGCAAGGCAAACGAAGTGTCGGAGGCGGTCCGCAAGGCGGTCGACGGTGCGCGCCGCAACATGGAGAAGGTCCCGATGACCGGCGGAACGATTCCGCACGAGGTCGTCGGACAGCACGGCGCGGGCAAGGTTCTGATGAAGCCCGCCGCTCCAGGTGCCGGTGTCATTGCCGGCGGTGCAGTCCGCGCGATCATGGAATGCGCGGGAATCTCCGACATTCTCACGAAGAGCCTTGGCTCGACGAACCCGCACAACATGGTGCTGGCGGCGCTTGACGGCCTGAAGCAGCTCACAACAGTTGAAGAGATTGCCCGCGAGCGCGGCGTCGAGGTAAGCTCGATCGGCTATCGCTCGAGAGCGAAGGTAAGGGAGACACAACTTGGCTAGAACTCACGTATGGTGGAACACGAAGGGCCCGAAGTCGACTCCGAAGCAGGAGCTGACGACCGGCCGTGTTCGCATCAAACAGGTACGGTCGGGCATCGGGCACTCGTGGCGCATGCGCGCGACGCTCCAGGCTCTCGGCCTTCGCAATCATCAGGCGGAAGTTGTCCACCAGGACTCACCCGCGCTGCGTGGTCAGATCAAACGCGTGCGTCACCTGGTCGAAGTGACGCCGGTAGAGGATTAAACAGTGGCTTCAAGAAAGAAGGCGGCTGACGCCGTCGTGGAAGAGTCCGTCGAGCGTCTCGGGCTCCACAATCTCGTCCCCGCTCCGGGATCGCATCGCGATCGCAAGCGGCTCGGGCGCGGCCCGGGCTCGGGCACGGGCAAGACGTCGGGCAAGGGCCACAAGGGAATCAAGGCACGCGCAGGCCATCACGGGCCGGGTGGAGGCAAGCCGCACTTCGAGGGCGGCCAGATGCCCCTCACGCGCCGTCTGCCGAAGCGCGGTTTCACGAATATCTTTCGGGTCGAGCATCAGGTCATCCGCCTGAGCGATCTCGAGCGCCGCATGCCTGAAGGGTCCGAGGTGACGAGGGAATCCCTCGTCAAGGCTGGACTGATCAGCGCGCGCAAGGGTCCGGCAAAGGTGCTTGCAAATGGAGAGCTGTCGCGCGCGGTGACGGTCAAGGGAATAAAGATGAGCGCGGGCGCACGCGAGAAGATCGAAGCGGCCGGAGGCCGCGTAGAGGAGTAGAATGGCACAAAACAACCCGGCAGCGGCGGTCCAGAACATCTACAGGACCCCCGAGCTGTGGCAGAAAATCGTCTTCACCTTCATGTGCATGGTGCTCTACCGCACCGGTGCGCACATCACGGTGCCCGGTGTCGACGTAGTCGCGCTGAAGGACTTCTTCGCCAATCAGGGCAGCGGCGGAATCCTCGGGCTTTACGACCTCTTCGTCGGTGGCGGGCTGTCGCGCGCGACAGTTTTCGCGCTCGGCATCATGCCCTACATCTCGGCGAGCATCTTCATGCAGATCGCCGGCGCAGTCGTGCCGACGATCGAGAAGATGCAGAAGGACGAAGAAGGCCGGAAAAAGGTGACGCAGCTCACCCGCTACTTCACCGTGCTTCTGGCGGCGGTGCAGGGCTGGGGTTTCGCGCTCTTCACGCTTTCGCTCGAGAATGCAGTCATCCGCCCCGGGTTCGCGTTCCAGATCCAGATGGTCCTGTTCCTGGTAGCCGGCGCGATCTTCGTGATGTGGATCGGTGAGCAGATCACTGAGCGCGGCCTCGGCAACGGCGCCAGCCTCCTGATTTTCTTCTCGATCATCGAGAGGTTCTGGCCGGGAATCTTCAGCACGTTCAGGTTCGTGCAGACCCAGGCCGTCGGCTTGTTCTCGCTTCTCGTTCTCGGCATCGTCATGCTCGCCGTGGTCGCCGGAACTGTCGCGATCACGATGGGTGCGCGCCGGGTGATGATCCAGATACCGCAGCGCACGATGGCCCGCGGCCGCATGCGTGAGGCTGCGAAGAACTTCATCCCGCTCCGCGTAAACTCGGCCGGCGTGATGCCGATCATCTTCGCGCAGTCGGTCATCATCGTTCCGGGGGCGCTCGCGCAGTTCACCGGCAACCCGGCGGCGCAGCGCGCTTCCGAGTACATGCTGCCCGGCACCTGGCTGTACTACGTGATGTCGGCTGTGCTGATCGTGTTCTTCACCTACTTCTACACCTCGATCATCTTCAACCCGATCGACCTGTCGGAGAACCTCAAGAAGCAGGGCGGCTTCATTCCCGGCGTGAAGCCGGGCTCGAGGACGGCCGAGTACATCGACCACGTCGTGACACGCATCACGCTTCCCGGCGCAGTGTTCCTCACGTTCATTGCGCTGCTTCCGGTGTTCATCGCCGACATGATCAACGTTCCATTCCAGTTCGGCGGAACATCCCTCCTGATCGTCGTCGGTGTCGCGCTCGATACGATGGCGCAGATCCAGCAGCACCTGCTTCTCCGCAAGTACGACGGCTTCATGAAGAAGGGCCGCGTGCGTTATCGCGGACGCCAGGCGATGGGCGGCTTCTAGGCCGCCTGTCGCATGATCGTCGTTCTGCTGGGACCGCCCGGCGCGGGCAAGGGAACACAGGGCGAGATCCTGTCTGACCGGCTCGCCCTGCCGAAGATCGCGACCGGGGACGTCCTCAGGGCAGCGGTCCGCGACGGGACAGAGCAGGGCCGCGCGGCGAAGGAGTACATGGACCGCGGCGACCTTGTTCCCGATTCCGTCATTCTCGGAATAATGAAGGAAGTGATGTCATCCCCCTCCACCGCGAACGGCGCCATTCTCGACGGCGTCGTGCGAACGGTGCCGCAGGCGGAAGGTCTCACCACCATGCTCGCCGAGCTCGGCCGCAAGGTCGACATGTTCCTGCTGTTCGACGTTGACGACGACGAGCTCGTAAAACGCCTTGGCGGCCGGACTGTGTGCGACAGCTGCCAGACCCCGTACAGGGGTCGTAAGCCTGACTCGACCTGTGAGAAGTGTCGCGGTACGCTCGTGCGCCGCAAGGACGATGAGCCCGAGTCGATCAGGAACCGCCTCGACGTGTACAGGGCGCAGACGGAACCTGTCATCGAATGGGTGAAGGAGAAGAATCTGGCGCTCGAAAAAATCGACGCTGGCGGACAACTGGAAGAGGTGAGCGCGCGCGCGCTGAAGGCGCTGGAGCTGTGATCCAGCTGAAGTCCCAGCGCGAGATAGAGGTAATGGCGCGGGGCGGGAAAATACTTGCAGCGACCCACGATCTTCTGGAACGGTCAGTCAAGCCCGGTATGACTACGGCGGACCTGGACGCACTCGCCGAGGAGTTCATCCGGGGCCATCCCGGCGCTGTTCCCTCGTTCAAGGGACTCTACAACTACCCCGCGAGCATCTGCAGCTCGATAAACAACGAGATCGTTCACGGTATCCCTTCGAAGAAGCGGGTGCTCACCGAGGGCGACATAGTTTCAATCGATGCCGGCGTGCTCTACGAAGGATATCACACTGATTCCGCGAGAACGCTGGCGGTAGGCAGCGTGAGTGAAGAGTCAGCGCGGCTGCTTGCGGTGACCCGCGAGTCGCTGAATGCGGGCGTATCGGCAGCGACGGTAGGCAATCACCTCGGTGACATCGGATGCGCCGTGCAGAAGGTTGTCGAAGCGGCGGGATTCAGCGTTGTTCGCGATCTCGTTGGCCACGGCATCGGTACCGGATTTCACGAGGAGCCGCAGGTCCCCAACTACGGCAAGCCAAAACGCGGAATCCGCCTCGTGCCGGGCCTGACTCTGGCTATCGAGCCGATGGTGAACGTAGGGAAACCCGGAATCAGGACCATGCCCGACAAGTGGACTGTTGTGACAGTCGACGGCACCAGGTCCGCACATTTCGAGCATACCGTCGCCATCACCGAGAACGGGCCGCGGGTCCTGACTGCCGCGTAGCGGCGGGGACTATCCCGCCAGCGCCTTCTCGACGGCCGACATAGCCTCGGCCGCATGACCAGCCGCTTTGGCGACCAGTTCTGCCGCTTCCTTCTCGAGATGCTCCCCGCTCGCCCTGTGTGACAGCGACGCCACGTTGACTCTCACGTTGTATGCCGCGCCCCTGCACCCCGCCTCCGCAAGCATCGCTGCGACTCCGGCGTCGGTTATCGCGTTCGAGTTTCCTTTTCCGGCCACGGCCGCGGCGAGCGCGGCCGCCTGCGCGCAAAGCCGAGCCGTTTCGAGTGGCACCTCGGCCGCGCCGAGCAGCGCCGTCTGGATTGCTTCCGTGCGGCCTTCCGGGTCTGAATCTTTGGGAAGCTTGTATGCCGCGGAGACCGCGGCGTAGGCTTCAGCATCCCGCTCTACCAGTCGCGACAGGGCTTCCGTGAGAGCGTCGGCGTTGCCAGCAATTACAGTCATCTCCGGCTCGACCTCGGCATATTTCTTTCGGCCGAGCGTGAGTCCGGCGACCATTCGAACGAGTGCCGCCGAAAGTGCTCCCGCGTACGCGGCAACACTTCCTCCGCCGGGAACCGGGTCGGACGATGCGACAGCGGCGAGAAAATCAGTCGCCGTTGTGCGCGATGTCTCCGGAGCGTGCGGCGACGCGTCATTCGGAGCGAGCTCCTGCGCGGAGCGCATCGACCTGGCAACCTGCCTCTCGAGCACCTGGTCGGGAGTGAACTGCGCGAGATTGAGATGACTCTTCGCGGCGTCGAACAGCACCCGCTCCGGAACCAGGCCGATTATCTCGCTCCACGTGATGTCGACGCCTTCGGCCTTCGCCGTGTCCCTTATGAAACTGAAGACGGTGTGGAGCGCGGTCTGGTCGGTATCGACGAGATTCATTGAAACCTGGGACTGGCCGTCGACCTCCATGCCCAGTCCTTTCACGGCCTTGAACCCTCCGGATGATTCGCGCACCGACTTGGCGATCGTTTTGGCCAGCGGAAGATTGTCGGCGGTGCCCAGGTACACGTTGTACGCGACGAGAAATGGTCGCGCACCGATCGCTGTCGCGCCGGCGGACTTGTGGATGCGGTTGGGCCCGAAGTCGGGATCGCGCTCGGGATTAGTGCCGATCTCCCCGCTGATTCCTTCAAACTGCCCTCGCCGAACGTCCGCAAGGTTCACCCGCGTCGGCCGCGATGCCGCGCGCTCGTAGAGGTAAACGGGGATGCCGAGCTCGTTGCCGACCCGTTCGCCCAGCTCCTTCGCAAGGGCGATGCAGTCATCCATTGTCGAATCCTCGAGGGGAATGAAGGGCACGACGTCAGTGGCCCCCATCCTCGGGTGCTCTCCCTTGTGCTCGCGGAGGTCGATCAGCTCCGCGGCGACGCGAATTCCGGCGAAGGCTGCCTCGACTGCCTTGTCAGCTGTGGTGACGAACGTGATGACCGACCTGTTGTGCGACACGTCGGAGGAAGCATCGAGAATCGATACGCCGTCAACGGAGGCGATGGCGTCGCGGATCGCCTGCACAACTTCGGGGCGGCGGCCTTCGGAGAAATTCGGGACACATTCGATGAGTTTCATTTTGAGTCACGCAAGGTTTCTGTGGCTGCCCTGACAGACTGCAGCAGCCACTGGTGGATTACAGGGTTGCCTGCAACGACTGGCGAGTGTGAAAGTGAATAGGAGGCGCCGTCGAGACCGGTGACGATCCCCCCGGCCTCGCGAATGAGCAGCACGCCCGCCGCGACGTCCCACGGCGCGAGAACGAGCTCCCAGAAGCCGTCGAACCTGCCGCACGCCACGTCGGCGAGATCCAGCGCTGCCGACCCTGCACGACGGATGCCCGCAGTACCCCGACTCACCTCGACGAACTGTCTCGAGTACTCCTCGATCAGCTCCGGAGTCTTGAAGGGAAACCCTGTTCCGATGAGAGCGCGTGAAGGATTTGTCGTCTCGCTGACTCGCACCAGCTCGCCGTTGAGCCGCGTGCCGCGCCCAAACGAGGCGGTGAACAGGTCGCCCCGCTGTACGTTGAGAACCACCGCGGCGATCAGATCCCTGCCCTGAAGAACCCCGATCGACACCGCGTAATGCGGATACGCGTGGAGAAAGTTTGTCGTGCCGTCGAGCGGGTCGACGACGAATGTCAGGCCATCCCCGAATAATGCGGACGCCGGAGTCAACTCCTCCCCCACGAGCACAGCATCGGGGAAGGTGCCGAGCACGATCTCCGCTACGCGCGATTCGGCACCGCGGTCAACTTCGGTCACGAAGTCAGCGGTACCCTTCTCGACCCATTCGAGGGCACTCAGCCCCGAAGCCGCCTCGCGGATGAACTGCCCGGCCGCCAGCGCGGCCTGCACGGCGGTGGCGAGCGCACGGCTCGAAAGCGATTCATCGATGTCCGGAGCGGTGTAGTTTGCTTGCAACGCGTTCCTCACAACCATTAACTTCGGCCGATGCCCACGTCCCGCATCTTCAGCGGCATCCAGCCCTCAGGTGAGCTGCACATCGGCAACTACCTCGGCGCCGTCAAGAACTGGGTTGCCCTGCAGCGGCAGTACGAGTCGTTCTTCTGCATCGTCGACTACCATGCCATCACCGTGCCGTACGAGCCTGATGACCTCAGGAAACGCACGCGCGACATGGCTGCTTCACTGCTGGCGTCGGGGGTCGATCCTGCGGCATGCACGCTGTTCGTGCAGTCCGCGGTGCCGGAACATACCGAACTCGCCTGGATATTCAACACGATCACTCCCCTGGGTGAGCTCGAGCGCCAGACTCAGTTCAAGGACAAGTCCGGCAGGCAGGAAAGCATAGCCGCTGGCCTGCTCAACTATCCGGTGCTCCAGGCGGCCGACATCCTTCTCTACAAGGCCGATCTCGTGCCCGTCGGCGAGGACCAGGTGCAGCACCTAGAGCTCTCCCGGGAGATCTCGCGCCGGTGGAATGCGAGGTTCTGGCCCGGATTCGACTCGGCCGAAGCGGGGTTTTTCCCAGAGCCAAAGCCGCTGCTCACACCAACCCGTCGGATAATGGGTCTCGACGGCCATGCAAAGATGTCGAAATCTCTCGGCAACACCGTCGGGCTGCTCGACGAGCCCGCAAGCATCTGGGAGAAGCTTCGTCCCGCGATGACCGACCCTGCGCGCGTCAAGCGCACAGACCCCGGCACGCCCGAGGTCTGCAACATCTATCACCTGCACAAGGCGTTCAGCCCTCCCGCGACGGTCGAGCATGTTGCGGTTCAATGCCGGACAGCGGGATGGGGTTGCATTGACTGCAAGAAAGTCCTGCTCGATTCAATGAACTCCGAGCTCGAGCCGATCAGGGCGCGCGCGGCCGAGGTCAACGCGAATCCATCGTTGCTCGACGATGCTCTCGCCTCAGGCGCGGCTCGCGCGAGAGACGTGGCTGCCGAGACGATGCGCGAGACGAAGCAACTGATGGGACTGACCTGACAGCCGGAGTGTCTCCAGCGGGAATCGACATACTCCGGGAGCTCGCTTCTTCACCGCGATTCGCCGGCAGCGAGGCGGAAGCGCGGGCGAGGGAATACTGCGCAGCGATCCTGAGACAGGAAGGCTTCTCGACCTCCGAGGAGAAATTCGACTACTCCTCATTCCCCGCGCGATGGTCACCGCCTCTGATCGCACTTGTTCTCTTCCTGATGAGCATCGCCGTTGCTCGCATGGCGGATGCGGGCGCGACCTGGATAGCGCCAGCCGCGGGGCTTGTCGTCCTCCTACTGGTCGCGGGCGCCGGGAGGTACCTGGCGGGTGAGGGAGTGCTTGGATTCCCCTTTCTGCGAACGTCGTCGACGAACCTGGTTGCCCGCCGCTCGCCCGAGGCTGCGCCCGGCATATGGCTTGTCGCTCACCTCGACTCGAAATCCCAGACGATTCCGATTCTGGCGCGAATCGCTTCAGTGACGGCGTTCGCCGCCTTGTTCGGACTGACGTTGCTGGCGCTCATCTCCGCCTCGATACTGGGGCGAGACTCGCTAACCCGGATCGGCGTGGCAACATCGATCCTGGCCGCGGTCAGCCTTCTGCCGCTTCTGGTCCTTTTCATCGGAAACAAGTCGAACGGCGCCCTCGACAATGCCAGCGGTGTGGCGGCGGTTCTACTCGCACTGCGCCGGCTGAAGGAAAGAGACATCGGGGTGGTCATAACGAGCGCGGAGGAGCTTGCCCTTGCGGGAGCCCGCGCATTCGTCGCAACGGGTCGCGATCCTGGCGTAGCGATCAACTGCGACACGATAGATGACACTGGACGCTTCCTTCTAATGAAGAGCGGAACGGCCTCCCGCCGAATCGAGGAGGCGGTGGCACGGGCCTGGGACCGGCGGGAACTCAGGGAAACGCGGCGCGGCAAAGCGGAGCGTTTAAGACCCATGCTGCCCGGCGTCATGGCCGATAACATCGCCTTTTCGGAAGCTGGCTGGGATTCGTTCACAATCAGTCGCGGAAACCTCGGCACCCTTGCCCGCGTACATACTACCGGCGACAACGCCAGCTCGATCGACGGGCGCGGGGTCGACCAGGCAGCACTACTCATCGCGGCTATCGTCGAGGAGCTTCATTGATGGCACTGCTACTTCTGACCGCAGTACTCGTTGTCTCGCTGGTCCTGATCCCACTGGGCCTTCCGGGGCTGTGGATAATGATTGCCAGCGCGGTCGCCTACAACTTTCTCGTCGAAACCAGTCCGATAAGCTGGGTCACGATTGTCGGAATCGCTCTGCTTGGCCTCGTGGCTGAGTGGTTCGAGTTTACGTTGTCGGGGAAATACGCACGAAAGTACGGTGGCTCACGGCGGGCCGGCTGGGGGGCGATCATCGGAGGAATGCTCGGGGCGTTTATGGGTATTCCCATTCCGATCCTCGGACCCGTGATCGGGGCATTCGTCGGAAGTTTTTCCGGAGCGCTCATCGGCGAGCTGAGCACAGGCTCGAGTGGGGCTGCGTCCACCCGCGCAGCGACAGGAGCGCTGATAGGGCGAGCCCTGGCAACCGCGATGAAGGTGGGAGTGGGATTCGCCGTCGGCATCTGGATATTCCTTGCCGCCCTTGGATAGGGATTATCAGATTGCCGGGTTTCCTCCCTTAGCTGATTGACACTCACCATCTCGTCCGTAGATTGACTCAACGCCCCGGCAGACGCCGGGGCGTTTCCATTTACGCAGACTTAATGTTCGACTCAAGCACACGCACCGTCGTCATAGTCGGCGCCCAGTGGGGCGACGAAGGGAAGGGAAAGCTCGTCGATGTGCTTGCCGAGCGGGCGCACTGGGTGGTGCGCTATCAGGGGGGCGCGAACGCCGGCCATACCGTGCACATCGGCGACAAATCATTCGTGCTCCATCAGATCCCGAGTGGCATCCTGCATCCGGGTGTGCGCTGCGCAATCGGCAATGGGGTGGTGCTCGACCCCGATACCCTGTTCACCGAGATCGACGAGTTGATTGCCGACGGAGTCGACGTTCAGGGCCGGCTGTATGTCAGCGACCGCGCACATCTCGTTCTTCCCTACCACAAGCTCATAGACTCACTGAGCTCTGCCAGCCGTGAGATCGGCACGACCGGGCGCGGGATAGGTCCTGCCTACGAAGACAAGATCGCTCGGCGCGGGGTCAGGGTACTCGACCTGAGACATTCGGAGCGTCTTCGCTCCCTCGTCGAAAAAGGCGTTTCTCACGCCAACGCGGTGCTCACCGCGTTCGGGGTCAGCGAGCGTGCTTCGGTCGACTCGACAATGAGCCTTCTCGAGCGGCTCGCTCCCCGCCTCCTCCCGATTACGGAGGACGTTGGCCTGGTCATCCACCGGGCCATAACGAGCGGGGCGAACGTCCTGCTCGAGGGCGCGCAGGGATCGCTGCTCGACGTCGATCACGGCACCTATCCGTTCGTCACTTCGAGCAGCACTACCTCGGGTGGCGCTGCCATCGGTGTCGGTATCGCTCCCACTGCGATTCACGCCGCTCTGGGAATCGTGAAGGCGTATACGACGCGGGTCGGAAACGGCCCCCTTCCGACTGAGCTTGGCGAGAAGGACGGCGAACGCATGCGGACCCTTGGCAACGAGTTCGGCGCAACCACGGGTCGCCCCCGGAGATGCGGGTGGTTTGACGGGGTCGTGGTGCGTTATGCAGCCAGGGTCAACGGCCTGACCGGCCTTGCCGTCACCAAGCTCGACGTCCTCGATACGTTCGAGAAAGTCGCTCTCTGCACCGGTTACAAGGTGGGCGACCGGCTCCACACGGAGTTCCCGGGGGATCTCTCCGACCTCGAGGGCGCCGAGCCGCAGTACGAGTGGATGGATGGGTGGCAGACGTCGACAGCCGACGCGCGCGCGGTGAGCGACCTGCCCGGCGCGGCGAGAAAGTATCTCGACCGCATCGAATCGATTGTGGAGACCCCTATCGCCTACATTAGCGTGGGCACGAGAAGGGATCAGATAATCTCGGTGTAGCGCTGCCCCGGCATGGCAAGGTTGAGAAACCTCCTTTGTGCCGGAATTCCCTCGGTGTTGCAACATGTAAAGCCTATATTTAGAGGCTTATGCCCAATCAGCCTGACGTGATGGACAAGCTCGTGTCGCTGTGCAAGCGCCGCGGGTACATCTTCCAGTCGTCCGAGATCTACGGCGGCACCGGGTCGGTTTGGGACTACGGCCCCCTCGGCGTCGAGCTAAAGCGGAACCTGCAGGAGCGCTGGTGGACCGAGATGGTCAGGTCCCGGGAGAACGTCGAGGGCCTCGACTCCGCCATACTCATGCACCCCCGTGTCTGGGAGGCAAGCGGGCACGTCAGTGGCTTCGTCGATCCGCTGGTAGACTGCAGGAACTGCCGCAAGAGATTTCGCGCAGATGACACGAAGATAAAGGGCACACCCGGCACGCCCGATGCCCAGTGTCCGGCCTGCGGCATGAAGGGAACCCTTGGCGAACCGAGGCAGTTCAATCTCATGTTCAGGACCTTCATGGGTCCGGTAGAGGACAGTGCCGCTACCATATATCTGCGCCCGGAGACGGCACAGGGGACATATGTCAATTTCCTCAACGTTCAGCAGTCGACACGCCAGCGCATCCCTTTCGGGATCGCGCAGATCGGAAAGGCTTTCCGCAATGAGATTACGCCGGGCAACTTCATATTCCGGACGCGGGAATTCGAGCAGATGGAGATGCAGTTCTTCGTCGAGCCCGGGACGGACATGGAATGGTTCGAGTACTGGAAGGGCGAGCGGATGAGATGGCACAGGAGCCTTGGGCTCGCCGAGGATCGCCTGCAGTTCCACCAGCACGGAGAGGATGAACTGGCGCATTATGCGCGGGCGGCGTTCGACGTTCAGTTCGACTTCGGCGGATCGCTCGGGTTTCAGGAGGTCGAAGGCATCCACAACCGTGGTGATTTCGATCTTTCCAGGCATCAGGAATATTCAGGCAAGAAGCTCGAATTCTTCGATCACGCCGCCAACAAGCGGTTCCTTCCCTTTGTTGTCGAGACTGCGGCCGGGCCCAATCGGATCCTTCTTGCATTGCTCGTAAACGGGTATCGCGAGGAGGCGGTGGAAGGCGAGACGGAGGGCCGGGTCGTTCTCGGGCTGCACCCTTCGCTCGCCCCGGTGAAGGCCGGCGTCTTTCCCCTGGTGAAGAAGGATGGAATGCCGGAGATCGCGAAACGAATCGCCGAAGACCTCCGCCGGGCATTCCCGGTGTTCTACGACGACAGTGGCGCGATCGGTCGCCGTTATCGGCGGCAGGATGAGATCGGCACGCCCTTCTGCATCACTGTTGACGGCGACACGCCTGGCTCCAACTCCGCGACGGTACGGGATCGCGACACACTGCAGCAGGAGCGCGTGTCCCTCGACGGCTTGCGCGCGTACATCAGCGAACGCATCACGGCATGACCGAGCTGAGCCTTGAACTGCTCCGGCGCGACGGGCAGGCGTTCACCGAGGAAATCTCGCGTGAGAGCTATCTTGCGCATTCAGGGCACAAGCCGGTTGCCGAATTCAAGCCGATCTACGACAAGTATGCCCATGTGCTCGGTCCGGATGCCCTCGCGCTCACGGTCGAACAGTTCAGGAACACGTTGAAGGGGAGTGAGGATCACCGGGCGGCGGGCATGCTCCTCGACTGGCAGCTCGAGTCGCAGGCATCCCGGTCGCTTGCCGAGCTCGACGAGAGAGAGATTGCGTGGGAGAGTTCAGCCTACATTGAGACCCCTGAAGGCGGGTGGGTGCAATACCAGGCTGCGTCAATCGAGATCGCCAACGAGCGCGACAGGAAACGGAGGCTCGAGCTCGACGACGCAAGGGCGAAGATGGTGAGGCTCGAGCACGCGCCGATGAAGCTCGAGCGGATTCAGCGCGAGAAGGATTTCATCGAGTCGCTTGGAATAGCCCCGAGCTACAATGCTGCCTTCGAGGAAATAACCGGGGTTTCGCTTTCGCGCCTTGCCTCCGAGTGCTCCGCCTTTCTTCGCGATTCACAGTCGATATGGGATGACACCCTCCCTTATCATCTCCAGAGGTCGCTCGGCATAACTCCTTCGGAGGCGACCAGATCCGACGCCCTCGCGTTGCTGCGGGCTACCGAATACGACGGCGCATTCCCCGGGGTGACGCTGCAGAGTTCGATCGCGCGCCAGCTTGCCGAAATGAACGTCGACCCGTCGGCGGGAGGGCGGATTATCTACGACGTCGGGGAAAGACCGGGAAAGCGCGCGCGCGCATTCTGCGCTCCGACGCGGGTACCCGAGGAAGTGTATCTGGTCCTGCGTCCCCATGGCGGCCAGAGCGACTATACGACGTTGCTCCACGAGTGCGGCCACGCGCTTCACTTCGCCAACGTGCGGCAGGATTATCCGTTCGAGTACCGGTGGCTCGGCGACAACTCGGTGACCGAGTCGTACGCGATGCTGTTCGACCACAGAATGCAGGACCGCGGCTGGCTGCTGCGGTATACGGAGGTCGGCGCATCAAAGGTTGACGAGTTCCTGCGACTCGCCGCGTTTGAGGAGCTTCACTACATCCGCCGTTACTGCGCCAAGCTCATCTATGAGGTCGAGGCGTATGGTGACAGCGCGGACTGGGGAGATCTGCCTGATCTCTACGTCGACACGCTTACCCGCGCCACGAACTTCCAGTACCGCCCCACGGATGCTTTCGTCGATTTCGACCCGCGCTATTACTCCACCAGGTATCTCCGCGCCTGGCAGCTCCAGGCGCTGCTGAACGAGTCCCTGGTTTCGAGATTCGACGTCGACTGGTACAGGAATCCGGCAGCAGGACCGTGGGTTACGAGGGAGTTGTGGGCGGAGGGTCAGCGCGAGACGGCTGAAGAGGTCGCCGCGCGTGTGGGCGTCGGCGGAGAGCCTCTCTCGTTCGGTCCGCTGCTCAGAAACATCGAGAGACTCCTTGGAAGCTGATCGCGCAGCCGTCGAAGCCGAGACGATCGAGCGGCTGCAGGCGCTGATCCGCTTTGACACGACGAATCCGCCTGGCAATGAGGGCGAGCTGGCCGCTTACCTGGCAAAGACTCTCGGGGACGAAGGGATCGAGACGAAGCTGCTCGTGCCCGTCGAGAACCGCGCTGCGGTCGTCGCCCGCCTCAGGGGTAACGGCACGAAGGGTCCGGTGATGCTGATGGCTCACATGGACGTCGTTGGCGTCGAGCGCGACAAGTGGTCATGTGATCCGTTCGGCGGTGTAATCCGCGACGGGTATCTCTACGGCCGCGGCGCGATAGACGACAAGGGAATGCTTGCCGCGAACCTTATGACAATGCTTCTGATGAAGCGCAATGTCGTCGACGCCGGCATCGAGCTCGACCGTGACGTCATTTTTCTCGCGACGTCGGACGAGGAGACCGGCGGTGTCGACGGCATCAAGTGGATGGTGTCCGAGCATCGCGACCTGATCGAGGCGGATTTTGCGATAAACGAAGGCGGGCGCACGAGAATCATCGAGGGCGGAAAGCGGTATCTCGCGATCCAGACTGCCGAAAAGATCTCCCACATGGTGACTGTCACGGCGCGGGGCCCCGCCGGACATTCGGCGATCCCCCTGGTCGACAACTCGATCTTCCGCCTCGGCAGGGCGCTCGCGAGACTCGGCGAGTATCGTGAGCCCGTGACGCTGACGGTGACGACGAGACGGTTTTTCAGCGAGCTGTCGAAGATGTGGCCGGTTGAGAGTGAGCGCGCGGCAATGGCCGCGGTCGTTTCGGATGATGTCGCGGAGTCGGCGCGAGGAGCTGAGGTGCTTTCCGGGATACCGGTCCTCAATGCAGTCCTGCGAAACGGAATTTCCGCAACGACGCTCAGCGGCGGGGTTGCGGGCAACGTGATACCGGCTGAAGTGAGCGCCGTGCTCAACGTTCGCACGATCCCGGGCCACGACATCGACGGAATCGTCCGGCGGCTCGAGGAGTGTGCGGCGGAGCCGGGCGTTTCGATAACCGTGACCGTGCGGGGCGCCGAAGCGCCGGAGTCGAATCCTGATTGCCCGATGTTCGATGCGATAGCGGCGGCTGCAAGAGAGATTGATCCAGACATTACGGTGGTGCCGTACCTCAGCACTGGTGGCACCGACAGCTCCCACCTTCGCCGGGCGGGAATCAGCTCCTACGGAATTCTGCCATTTCCAATGCGTCAGCCGGACGAGGAGAGGATGCACGGCCACGACGAGCGTGTCCCCGTCGAGTCGCTTCATTTCGGGACGAAGCTGATCTTCGAGTCAATCCGGCGGGTGTCCGTCGCCTCGGATGGCAAATAGATTGCCTCCTTGCAGCAGCAACCTCAAACCCAGAACTGAAGCGTGAATTCACAGCGGGCACGTACTCTCCAGGAAGCGGTAACCGTCTTGCCGCCCGCTGAGGTAATCGCGGCAGCCAAGAAGTTCTTTTCCCGCCGCAACAGCATCTACTCCGCCTTCCCCGAACAGGAGGGGCCCGGCCACCTCACGCTCCGAGGGCAGGGAGGCGAGGAGATTGCGATCGGCGTGACTGCAGCGGACGTCGATACGAGGGTCACGGCATCCACCTATCTGTTCGACCAGCAGGTTGCCCGGTTTCTTGCCTCGCTGCCCGTGCGCGCCGGTTTTGTGACAGCTGCAATGGAAGAGGCGTCGCCAGTGGACATCGGAGCATGACGGCACCGTTCGTTACGGAGCTTCGCGCCTCTGACGATGTCATCGTCCTTGTGGGCGGCGACGGCCCCGTGATGCATCTCCGTGTCCAGGTTGCTGAACTCTGGGAAGCGATCCGGATAGATGCGCCGGCCTCGTCGCCTTTCGAAGCGGTCAAGAAGGCAGCACTTGCGGCGTTCTATCCGGGGGGCGTCGAGCCGCTCGATTTTGTCGCCAAAGTTCGCGGATTCGAGATACTCCACGAAAGCGAGAGCCTCCAGAAGTGCGGCATCCGCGACGGCTCCACCATTCTGCTGACGAGCCGGAGACGGAGGCCGGTGAAATAGCGGAGTCATCTGCGGTGCGGGTGGGATTTCTGTCGCACTCCGATTGCGGCCGGCATGACACGGGATGGGGACACCCCGAGCACGTCGGCCGTTTGCGCGCCATTACTCGTGCTCTCCGGAACGACCCGGAACTGTGGGAAGCTGTTGACCAGCTCGAGGGCAGGCACGCGACGCCCGATGAGCTGGCGCTGGCGCACGACGAGGCATACGTGGCTTCGGTGGCGAGCATCGCTGAGGGCGGGGGGGCCCGCCTCGACAATGACACGGTCGTGAGCCAGGGGTCGTGGGATGCCGCATCGGCCGGTGCGGGCTGCGTTCTCGACGCTGTCGATCGTGCCATGGCCGGTGTGAATCTCCGCTCATTCTGCGCGGTGCGGCCTCCTGGGCATCACGCGCTGTACGACCGCGGCATGGGCTTCTGCCTTTTCGGCAACGTTGCGCTCGCCGCTCATTACGCCAGGGTGAAGCACTCGGCGGAGCGGGTGCTGATCGTCGACTGGGACGTCCACCACGGTAACGGGACACAGGCTCTTGTGGAGCGCGAGCCGGATATCCATTTCGTCTCGATGCATCAGTGGCCGTGGTATCCCGGCACCGGGGCGGCGAGCGACAGGGGGCCTCACGGCAGCATCTGGAACATACCCATGCCGGCGGCGCTGAAACCTCAGGACTATGTCGATGCGCTCGAGCGAGGCATCGATGAGGCGACGGCCGGGTTCGTCCCTGACCTTATACTGATCTCGGCCGGCTTCGATTCGATGTATGGTGACCATCTCGGCGGGTTCACGCTCGACCTCGAGCACATTGCGGGTCTGACGCGCTCGCTTGTCGCGCGCGCGGATAGCTGGTGCGGCGGCCGGCTCGTAAGCTCGCTCGAGGGCGGGTACGTGCCTGACCGGCTCGGCGAGGCATGCGTGACGCACCTCAGGTCGCTCGCATGAGCGCCGCCTACTGGAGCTGTTACTACCATCCGGACGGCTCGATTGTCACCGACCTGGACCGGGGGTCGATTCAGGAAAAGCTCGACTCCGGCCTGGGTACCCTCTGGGTCGACATCGACATGCGGGAGCCGGGCCAGGTCGAGCTACTCGCGGGTGTATTCGGCTTTCATCCTCTCGCGATCGAAGACAGCCTGAATCCTGATTCGCGCGTGAAATTCGATGAATACAGGGATTTCGTTATCCTCATCGTGCGGACTGTCTCGTTCGTGGAAACGACTGAAGACCCTTATGACATAGAGACAGTCAATTTCACTTGCTTCCTCGGGAAGAATTTTCTTGTCACCGTGCACGGTGAGCATACCCTTCCTGTTGATGCGACGATCGAGATGCTCCGGAAGCGCCCGGAGCTCGCGGCAGCCGGCACAGCCCGGCTGATGCACGCCATCGTTGACGAGACGGTGAATGCATACTTTCCGATACTCGACCAGATCGACGAGTTCATGGACACTCTCGAGGAGAGAGTGTTCGCGAACTTTGACCGCGAATCCCTCCGCGAGATTTTCAGCGTGAAGCGCCTTGTCCTGTCCCTGAGGCGCCACCTGGCCCCCGAAAGGGATGTTTTCAGCATTGTCACGAACCGGCCGAGCGCTCTGCTTTCGGTCGAAACCCAGATCTACTACCGGGACATATACGACCACGTGCTGAGGATAAACGACGCCCTCGAGACCTATCGCGAGTTGCTCGGCAACACTCTCGATAGTTACTTAACACAGGTGTCGAACCGGCTCGGAACCGTCACGAAGGCATTGAGCATCGTGGCGACGATCAGCCTTCCGTTCGTCGTTGTGAGCGGAATGTGGGGGATGAATTTCACAGTGATTCCCCTGTCGGACAACACCAATGGTTTCTGGATAATGCTGGCAGTTCAGCTTGGCCTCGGTGGGCTTCTCCTCCTGGTACTCAGATGGCGCAAACTCCTTTGACCGGACTCCGGCTTTACGGAGTCGCCGCGCACGATCCCACGTCGGGCGATGAGCTCGCGGAAGGGACTTCGCTCGTTCACATCAGGTCGCTTGCGGCAGTGGTCGCCGCGAGCAAGTACACCCGGACAGTTCTCGACGAGACTGCGATGGGCGACTACACGCGGGTGCTCGAGGAGGTACAGGCGTCGACCGCGGTCCTTCCTGCGCCGCCAGGCACGATCTTCAAGTCGCGGGACAGTCTCCTTCGATGGCTCGAGCTTCATTACTTCACGCTGACGCAGACGATGTCGGCGATCGAGGGCCACGGCCAGGCCCGCTTCACGGCGATGAAGACGGCCGGTGTAGATCCAGCCAACGCAACCGGCTCGGAGGCAAAGGAGAGCGCGAAGCAGCTTGTCGCAGCCGCCTCGCAGAGCATGAGAGTTCTCCGGGGCCAGGCGGCAGCAACGATCACTCTCCCGGTGCCGGACGACGAGACCCTGATCATCGCCCACGCATCGTTTCTCGTCGAGCTCGACCGGTGGGAGCAGTTCGCCGACCTCGTGGAGAAGGAGGACCGTCGCCAGACCGCCCTCGATTTCCACCTCACCGGTCCCTGGCCCGCTTACGATTTCGTCAAGATGCAATTCGGAGCGTAGCAGATGTTCTGTCCTGACTGCGGATCATGGAACCGGGGATCCGCCGCGCGATGCCTGAGGTGCGGTGAGCTGCTTCCGGTGGCGATCAGCCGGAACACGACGCCGCCCGATCCCGCGATAACGGCTCTGCGCCATGTCACCGGCGGTCGTTACAGCGTAATGCACAGGGTTGGCGAGGGCGGCATGGCGAACGTCTACTACGCTCTTCACATCCCGCTCGACTGCCCGGTCGTCATCAAGGTCATGCACCCGCATCTCGCCCGGGACGCCGACATGCGCGAGCGATTCAAGCGGGAAGCGGAGTCGGCAGCGCAGCTCGTCCACCCGCACATCTGTCCGATCACCGACTTCGGGTCGGTCGGAGACCAGGTATTCCTCGTCATGCCCTATCTTGCTCGGGGCACGCTCGCCGACCGCATCAACAACCGGAGATCGTTTCCACCGGAGCGAACAGCGGCTATCGCGGCGCAGGTGGCATGCGCGCTCGATTACGCGCACCGGCACGGACTCGTCCACCGGGACATCAAGCCCGACAACATCCTGTTCGACGAAGATGAGAATGCCCTGGTGACCGACTTCGGCATCGCTACGGGACATTTCCGGGCAAGGATGACGGGAACCGGCAATGTCATGGGAACTCCCCACTACATGTCGCCCGAGCAGGCACGGGGGAAACTTCTCGATGGCCGGAGCGACCTCTACGCCCTTGGAGTCGTGATGTACGAGGTGCTTCTCGGATTCCCCCCGTTCGACGGCGCTGACGGATACTCGATCAGCTACAAGCACGTCACGGAAACCGCTGCATCACCTGAAGTCGTCGACTCACGGATCCCGCCCGCGCTTTCGGCGATCGTCATGAAGTGTCTCGCGAAGCGGGCCTCGGACCGCTATCAGAGAGGCAACGAGCTCGCCGATGCGCTCATCGCGTTTCTCGGCGCCACGGGGTCCGCAGACGATGTGCGTCCGGCATGGACGTCGAGGGTAATATCGCCATCGAAACCGATCACTTCGAGAGTCGGCTGATGCGTCTCTCGCATGAAGTCGTGAACCTCCGCACGCGTTATCCGTTCGTGATAGCGCGCGGCGGGTATGCGGCTCACGAGAACGTGATCGTCCGAATCATCGACGACGATGGAATAGAGGGACTCGGAGAAGCCGCGCCGAATCGCTATTACGGTGAATCCGTGGCCAGCGTCATCGGGGCGCTGGAGAAATTCGCGCCGGTACTTGGCAGCGCAGACTCCTGGTCACTCGAGGCGATCGACGCGAGCCTCGGCATGGTGCTCCGGGGAAACAACGCCGCCCGGGGCGCGATCAGCTCGGCACTTCATGACATTGTCGGGAAACGGCTCGGTGTTCCCGTGCATCGCCTCTGGGGTCTCGACCCGGCGGATTGCGGGGAGTCGAGCTTCACTATCGGCATCGCCGACAACGACGGGCTGAGACAGCGTGTCGAAGACGCCGTGCAGTATCCGATTCTCAAGGTGAAGCTCGGGACCGATCGCGACATGGAGATCGTGCGGGTTGTGCGCGACGCGGCGCCGGACAAGCGTCTGCGGGTTGATGCGAACGCGGCATGGTCGGCGTCGCATGCAGTGAGGATGATCGATTTTCTCGCCGATCATGACGTCGAATTCGTCGAGCAGCCCGTCGCGCAGCATGACATAGACGGATTCAGGCACATTCGCTCGAGATCGAAGCTCCCGATCATCGCGGATGAGTCCTGCCTCGTCTCGACCGATGTTCCCCGGCTCGCCGGCGCTGTTGACGGGATAAACCTCAAGCTCGCGAAGTGCGGAAGCCTGCGCGAGGCGATCAGGATCGTTCATACCGCGCGCTCATTCGGCATGAGCGTGATGGCCGGCTGCATGATCGAGTCGAGCCTCGGCATCTCTGCGATCGCGCAGCTCGCCCCCCTTCTCGATCATGCTGACTTCGACGGAGCCGCGCTGCTGGCCGAGGATCCGTTCGAGGGGGCGACGATCGCTGGCGGTCGCATTTCCCTGACGGACGCGCCGGGACTCGGGGTCTGGCCACGCCGCCATCCGGATCAGGCAGCGACCGCAGCGGCCCGCTAGCAGCCATGGCCAACGGGCCCGCGGGGCTCGTGGAAGTCGCACTTCCGGTCCCGCTCTTCCAGACTTTCACTTACGGGCTGCCAGCGGATCCGTCGGCAAGAGTTCCTGAGGCAGGATCCCGCGTCGTCGTGCCGTTTCGCAACCGCAGGGAGATAGGCATCTGCCTCGGGCCGGCCGCGAACACCGGAACGCCCGCGAAGCTGAGGACCGTCATCGAAGTTCCAGACGACTCGCCGGCCCTGAGCGAGAACATGATCACCCTCTGCACGTGGATGGCAGAGTACTACGTCGTTCCCATCGGCCTCGCGCTGCGGGCGGCGCTTCCGGCGGCGATGAGCGGAGCGGCGAATCCACATCCGTCGCGCCGGACACACCGTGTGGTGAGGCTGAGAGAGGATCTGCCGACTCTGATGCACCGCGAGAGGGCCTTCGCGCGAGCACCTCAGCAGCGAGCCGTATTCGAATTGCTTGAATCAACGGGTGGCACGAGCACGCTCGATCACCTGCTCGAGCAGCTTGCCTTCTCGCCTTCCGTTTTGAAGGCGCTGGAGAAGCGCGGCCTCGTCCGGATTGACGCCGAGGCCGTTGACAGGGATCCGTTCGCGGCGAGGCCGCCTGACAGATCACCGCGGCATGAGCCGACCGCTCCTCAGCTTGCATCGATCGAGCGGCTCAAGGCAGCGAAAGAGGGGGAAGTCTTCCTGCTGCACGGGATCACCGGTAGCGGAAAGACACTGGTGTATATCGAGCTGCTGCGCGAGATAGTCGACGTTCGGGGCCAGACCGCGATCGTGCTCGTGCCCGAGATCGCGCTGACCCCACAGACCGTCGACAGGTTCCGCGCCGTTTTCGGCGACCGCATCGCGGTGCTTCACTCGGCGCTCGGCGAAGGCGAACGGTACGATGCCTGGCGCGCTCTCGACCGCGGAGAACGGCGCATCGTTGTCGGGGCGCGCTCGGCTATATTCGCCCCGCTTCGCAACATTGGCGCGATAATCGTCGACGAAGAGCATGAGTCGAGCTACAAGCAGGCTGAAACCCCGCGGTATCACGCGCGCGAGCTCGCGATCGTCAGGTCGCGCCTCGAGAAGTCGATAGTGGTTCTCGGAAGCGCCACTCCATCGATCGAGTCGTGGAGCAACGCGGCGGCGGGCAAGTACTCGCTTCTCACTCTCCCGGACAGGGTTGGCGGCGGGCGCCTGCCCGCAGTGGAAGTCGTCGACCTCCGGCACCGGCCAGTACCGAATTCAGACTCCAGCATCGGGACCGCCTACACCTCGATTATCCGCGAGGAGCTCGACAACGCGCTCGGCGCCACGCTGCTGCGCGGGGAGCAGAGCATACTCCTGCTGAATCGCCGCGGCTATTCTTCGTTCGTTCAGTGCGGCGACTGCGGCGACGTCGTCGTGTGCCCGAACTGCAGCATCACGCTTACTCATCACCGCGCGCCTGAACGCCTCCTCTGTCATTACTGCGCGCACCAGGAACCGGTCCGCACGCGCTGCGTTCGCTGCGCCGGCCAGACGCTGAGAAACCGCGGGCTCGGGACGCAGCAGATCGAACGGCTTCTGCTCGAGCGGTTTCCGCAGGCGCGCATAGCGCGCATGGATGTCGATACTACGAGCGGCAAGTGGGCACACGCCGAAATCCTCGACAGGGTGGGGAGCCGCGAGGTGGACATACTTCTCGGCACGCAGATGATCGCAAAGGGGCTGGATTTTCCCAATGTGACACTGGTAGGCGTCGTCGATGCGGATGTCGGAATAAATCTTCCCGACTTCCGTGCATCGGAGCGGTGCTTTCAGCTGCTAAGCCAGGTCGCCGGCAGGGCGGGCAGGGGTCCCAAGGGCGGCCAGGTGCTGATACAGACGCGGCTCCCCGGTCACCATGCAGTTCGGTTTGCAGTCGCTCACGACTACCACGCTTTTGTCCGCGAAGAGCTGGAGGGCCGGGTGAATCCCCCTTATCCCCCAAACGTTCGCCTGGCGAACATAGTCTTCAGCGGAACCGATCCCCAGGCGACCGCAGATCTTGCGACTCTGGGCGCCGACTGGCTCCGCGAGCTACTGGCGTCACGCTCGCTCGAAGGCATCGCATTGGTCGGGCCTGCGCCGTGTCCGATCGAAAGGGTCAAGACGCGGTGGCGGTGGCATGTGCTTCTCAAGTCGCAGAGCTCTGGCGAGTTGACCAGGGTGTGCCGCTTCTTCATGGAGAGATTTCCCACGCCGGCCGCGCTTCGCGTGACGCTTGACCGCGATCCCGTGGCGCTCCTCTAGCGCAGCAGTTCATTATTACGGGAGGCGGACCCGCGGCCGCGTCTTTCACGGTTAACCAGGCGTGCATGATAGAGACTACTGAGCGTTTTCTACGGGAGATTGCCGATCGGGTGGGAGCTGCTGCAGTTGAGTCTGTGCACCTTTTTCCGCCGATCAGGCAGGGGGGTGTAGAGACGGGGGCTGCTGTCGTTGCCGCCAGCGAGCCGGGCCAGGCGCGCCACACCGTTTGGAGCGCCAGCTACCGGCACACCCTCAAGGGGGCCGACCGCGGGAAATGGGAGGTCGAGGTCACGGCCGAGGCGGATGCGCCACTCGTCACTGTTGAGGCCGTGGTTGACGGGGTTATGAAGAGGGCGGGGGAGCAGTTTTCCCCGGAGAAGCTGACTGCTTCGGAGTTCCGAACGATCATCGGCTTCCGTCTCGACGAGGTTGAGGCCGGGGCCTGAGTTTTCGGGTCAGCCGCCCGCGGGCTGGGCGTACCTCAGCAACACCGCACCATGAATGTCCCGCGCGTCCTCGAGGCGCGCACTTTTGAGATCCAGCCATGAGGGCGAGATAATGAACGGGTACACCTGGTCGCCGCCGGCGGACCCATGCGCTCCGACCTGGTCGTCGAACGACACGATATGCTCGCCGTCATACGCGCCGAACAGCACGCAGTCACCTGCGTTCGGCTGAAGCACGAGCGACTGGAGTGCGTCGAGAGCGTAGCGTTCGGTTCCGTATGACGTCATCGGGTTTTCGCCTTCGAGCACCGTCAGTTCGCCCGAGCGAATCATCCCGCGCCCCGTCTTTCCTTCCACGTGCACGCCATCGCCCTCCCGCGTTGCGATCAGCCCTATCCCGGCGTGGGCGAGAAGCGTGGTGTACAGCAGCTTCCGGGTGGGCGTCTGCTGAATGTCCCCGAGTGTGAGGGCCGCTTCGACGTCGGCGAAATAAACGAGAGCGAGGCAGGAACTGTACGTCACTACGACGTCGTGAGTGGCCGCAACCCGGTATTTTTCCGGAACGATTATCTCCCGTAGCCCGTAACGACTGCGAAGCCAGTCTTTCGCCCGGCGGAGCACGCGACGGGTGCGCGCCCGCGCCGGCGGTGTTATGACTGCCATCGCCTCGAGAACTTCCGGCGCGATGTCGGCGTATTCACTCGCATCGGAGTGGCTGGCAAGCACGTGGCCCTCGAGAATCTTCTCGACTGTTGTCCCGAGCGACTCGCCGAACTTCACCCTGTAGCTGTGGGCCGGGGTCATTCCGTGGTCTGAAAGGATCACCAGATCGTAACCGCGCCCGCCGGCGACGCGCGCCATCCGCCATATCTCCGAGATTCGCGCATCCGTCCGCCGCAGATCGTAAAGCGACTGCTTGCTCGATGGTCCGAAGTGGTGCGCCAATTCGTCATACTGCATGAATGTGCTGTAGATCACCGGAACGCCGAGGTAGACGTCGAGGAGGATCGCCATCGTCTGGAGCTCGCGAATTATGACGTTGCTGAGGATCCTGATGAAGGGAAAAATTCCCTCCGAGTGGGTCGTCCTGCTTGCGAGCTCCCCTCTCAGGCGCTCCCACTCCTCCCGGAAATACTCGAGCACGCTCTGGAGCAACATTCTCACGATGCGGATCGGGTGCAGGAGTATCAGCATGCCCATGCGGCCGCCCCCGAGCCGCTGGTAAACTGACATCTTCTCACGCGTCGCGACCGTGAACGCGACAGTCTGAGCGTCCCCGTCGATGAGATTCACATAACTCGATCCGCCGGCGAGCGCGCCGGGAGACTTGATGCGGTCCCTGATGTACTGCACCCCGTCTGGCGCATTACAGGTGATGATCCTGCGCGCGGGCTTGTCGTAGAACCTGAACGCCGGAATACCCCCGTTCTCGCCGTGGAAAATTCCTGCCTGGCAGTAGGGCGTCGCCGACGGGAGGCCACAGTACCATTTCCTGAGCTCGAAGTCGTCGCGCTTCAGCAGCCTTGAAATAGTCGGGCAATGGCCCTGCTCGATCGCGCGAAGAAGATCTGAGTGAGCGAGCGCGTCGATCTGGAGCATGATGAGGCCGCGCCTGCCATCATGCTCCCGCTTTTCCCGCCTGAACAGGCGGTACTTCGTCGCGTAGTACCATTTGAGGAGCGGCCCAGCCCGTGGATGCCCGCGCCGCTCGGTCACGCTGTCGCTTCGGAGACGATTCTCAACAGCTGCTGAACGGGAACTGGCTTTATCAGCACGTCGTCGCAACCGGCCGCGATGCAGCGTGCCCGCGTCTCCTCGTCGCTGTGCCCGGTCATTGCGTAAGTCACCGCGGGCCTGAAGCCCCGGCGCTCAAGCCCGGCGATGACGGAGAGCCCATCGCCGTCGGGCAGGCCCACATCGAGCAGCATTACATCGGGCGCGGCCGGGCCCTGCCACGCCTCCGCCTCAGCGGCACTCGAAGCGAGAGTTACGTCGAACCCTCCCGCCTCGAGGAGCATCTTGAGCGCGCCGCTTATCATCGTGCTGTCCTCGACGAGAAGTATTCGCGGCTTCATCAGCGTGGTTGCGCCACCGGCAGCGTGAAGAAGAATCTGCTTCCGCATCCAAGGTCGCTTTCGACCCAGATCCTCCCTCCGTGAAGCTCGACGAAACGTCTCGCGATTGTCAGACCCAGGCCGGTGCCGTGATGAGCGCGTGATGCGGACGAATCGACCTGCGCGAATTCCCGGAAGATCAGCTCATGGTGATCCGGGGCGATTCCACGACCCGTGTCCCCCACCTCGATGAGGACGGTGCCCTGGGGATCGTCATTGCTCACCCCCGCGTTTATCCAGACCCTGCCGCCCGAAGGAGTGAACTCGAACGCATTGCCGAGAAGATTGGTGAGCACGTGCATGATCTTGTCGCGGTCGCCCGCTATCGACGGAAGCGCTGTCGACATGTAGCGCTCGAGCGACAGTCCCTTCTTCGCCACCAGCGATTCGTTGAGCGATATGACCTGCTCGACAACGTCGTGAAGCGAGAACTCCGCCTCCACCAGCGTAAGCGTCTCACTCGAGTCCCTGGCGTGCATGAGAATCTCGGCAATCATGTCGAGGAGCTGGCGGCCTCCGGTGATGATGATCGAGATGCTTTCGCGCTGCTTTGGCGTCACGTCGCCGAGTATGCCGTCACGGAGAATCTCGGCGTGCGTGATTATGGCGGTGAGCGGTGTACGAAGATCGTGGGAGATGTTCGACAGGAACTGCGTCTTGAGCGCGTCCCGCTCTTCGAGGTCGCTGATGTTTCTCTGTGCATCGATCAGCTCATGCGCGAGCGCCGCTAGCCGGTCTTCCGGCGACTCGGTGGGATATCCCGTCTGCGGCCGCGCCTCACTCATCGGTTGCACCCCGGAGCGCCAAGCCGCTTTCCTCTGCATGCTCGATCGATTCCACCAGTTGCTGGTGGCGAAGAAGCTCCCAGTACCTGCCTTCGGCCGCCATGAGATCGCCATGGCGCCCCTGCTCGACGATCCGCCCCTCGTCAAGGACGATGATGAGCGTCGCGTCGCGGAGAGCGCTCGCCCTGTGTGAAGCGATGACCGCGGTGCGGGATGCAAGCGCGCCTCGCAGGCCGCGCAGTATCTCCGCCTCGGTATGCGTGTCGACGGCACTCAGCGCGTCGTCGAGAAGAAGTATCGACGGCTGGCGAGCGAGCGCCCGGGCGAGCGAGGCGCGCTGCTTCTGGCCGCCCGAGAGATTGATCCCACGCTCCCCGAGCATCGTCTCGAACCCGCCCGGAAACGACGCTATCGTCGCCGTCAGCTGCGCCGTTTCGGCGGCCCACTCGGTGCTGGCAGCGTCGGTTGCCCCATAACCGATATTCGCAGCGATCGTATCGCTGAATAAAAGACTTTCCTGTGGCACGAAACCAATCTCGCGCCGAAGCTCATGCAATGGAATGTCGCGCGCGCGCACGCCATCGATCAGCACTTCGCCTTCCTGGGGATCGTGAAGGCGGGGGATGAGCTCCATCAGCGCCGTCTTGCCACTTCCTGTCGCGCCGGCTACTCCCAGCGAAGTGCCGGGAGGAACTACAAAGCTGACTCCGCGAAAAATCCATCGCGGCTCGCGGCCTTCACCGGCCGGGAAATGAAAGCCAACGTTCCTGAACTCTATCGTCCTGCCGCCGGTGGCGGGAGGAAGACTGACAGGCTGCTTTCGCGAAAACTCCTCGAGCACCGGGCGCGCGTCGAGTATCTCAGCGAGCCGGGCCATTGAGGCGCTGCCTCGTTGAAACAGGTTGATGACCCACCCCAGCGCGATGAGAGGCCACGTCAGCAGGTTTAGATACAAACCGAACGCCACGAAGGACCCTACGGAAATGACTCCCCGGAGAGTCAGAAGCCCGCCCACGCCCAGCACAACAACCGCTGCCAGTCCCGCCAACAGCGCAAACAGCGGGTGCATGGTTCCGTAAAGCCGGGCAAGCGACATGTTTCGGTTCTTGTATTCCTCGTTGACCGCGGCAAACCTCTCGATCTCCGCCGCCTCCTGCCGGTATGCACGGACGATGCGGGTGCCCGTGAGGTTTTCCTGCGCATGCGTAGTCAGTGTCGAAAAGTGTTCCTGCACCGCGTCGAACCGGCGATGCACCAGGCGTCCGAGCCACACAGTCATGACGGGAAGGATCGCCATCGGAAGCAGGGCGAGCAGCGTAAGCAGCGGGTCGATCCTCAGCATGAACCCGAGCGAAAAGACCGCGCCCGCAATCGTGTTAGTGAGATACATGACTGCGGGGCCTGCGGCCATTCGAACTGCACTGAGGTCGTTGGTGAGCCGGGCCATTGTGTCGCCCGTGCGCACTCTCGCGAACCACGCCGGGTCGAGCGTCACGACGTGCGTGAAGAGGTCGTTGCGCAGGTCGAATTCGATGTGCCTGCTCACGCCGTTCAGGATCTCGCGCATCGCGTAACGGAGGAACGCGGCAAGCACTGCGACGGCGACGATGCTCCCCGACAGCTGCCAGATACGCGCGAGGGGCTCACCGGCCCTCAATCCGTCTATCGCGAGCCGCAGTATCCACGGAATCACAGCGGTGATCGCCGTCGAAACTACCACCAGTGTCAGGCCCGTGATCAGTTCGCCCCTGTACGGGGTATAATAGGGAAGTAGCCGTTTAAGCTGGTTCATGAATGGCACGGCGATTGCCCCTCTAGGCACAGGTAAACGCTTGTGCTGCAAGAGTTTCGGGGCAGCGCAATTTCAATTGGAGGCAGTACCGGAATGTCAAAATATATAACTCGGTGGAGTGTCCCGCTCGCGCTTTCGGCAGCGTTGATCGTGGGCGCTTGTACCGATTCAAAAAGCGATGACTCACTCGCGCAGGACACGTCGCTGACCCGCGATCTCCAGATGGCGAATCAGGACACGCTCGCTCAGCCGGCGCTTCAGGACGTTCCCGCTCTCGAGTCGCCTGCGGCTACCGCACCGGCAGCGGCGACGCCCCGCACATCGGGAACGACAGTCAGAACGCCGGCGAGAACACCGGCGAGAACACCGCCCAGGACGACTACGGCTCCCCGCACTCCCGCACCCTCGAGCCCGACGACCACCGCAAGCGGAAATACAGTAACG
>JBBQZF010000009.1:0-33580 GCA_038208015.1 Gemmatimonadales bacterium | reverse complement strand
CCCGTCTGCCTCATCAAATTCTGGACTGCGAGAATTGGCGCGAAGAAAAGCTCCTGGGGCTCGGTTCCGCCCGTGGCGTACCCGGTGATCCGGGCCAGAATCTCAAGCGCATTCGCTTCCGCATATGCCTCCGACGCGATGACAAGGGCCGCGCCACCATCGTTCAGCGATGACGCGTTGCCTGCCGTCACCGAGAGATCCGCATTTTCTCCCTTGCCGGGAAAGGCGGGGCGCAGCTTCGTGAGCGTTTCTGCGGTCGTGTCCTTTCGCGGGCTCTCGTCGGTGTCTACGACTGTGCTTCCCTTCTTCCCCGCTATCTCCACGGGAACGATCTCGTCCCTGAACCTCCCGCCTTCGATCGCAGCGATCGCCTTCGCATGCGATTCCGCCGAAAAGCGATCCTGCTCCTCGCGACTCGCTTTAGCCTTCTTCGCGGTAAACTCGGCATGACCGCCCATGTGAACGTCGCATGAGGCACACCAGAGTCCGTCCTTTATCATCCCGTCGACCATTTTCTGGTCGCCAAGCGTCGTCCCGTTCCGCATACCATAGATGTAGTACGGGGCGTTCGACATCGACTCCTGTCCCCCGGCAACCATCAGCTCCTTGTCTCCCGCCTTTATCGCCTGGGCAGCGAGCATCACCGCCTTTAGCCCGGAGCCGCAGACCTTGTTCACCGTGAGTGCCGAAACGCTCGCGGGGATTCCCGCCTTCAAGGCGGCCTGCCTTGCCGGTGCCTGGCCCGATCCCCCCTGGAGGACCTGGCCCATTATCACTTCCTGGATGTTGACCGGGTCGACCCTGGCGCGCCTGACCGCTTCGCGGATGGCAATGGCGCCGAGCTCGGGTGCCGAGAGAGTCGAGAGACCGCCAAGAAATCTGCCGATCGGCGTACGAGCGGCCGAGACGATGACAGGGGTTCGGGATTTGTCAGTCATTCATTTTCCATGCGCTGGAGACAACGAAAAATAAACTTCTGCGGAGCTCAGGGAGTGCGCCCGATGTCTGGCACAACACGCTGTGCGACCACGGATAGCTGACGAGCTCGAGCGGCGCTAGGGTTTTTGGGCCCGTGAGGAGATCTGCTCCTCGACCATCGAAACAAAATCGGCTACCGGCATTACGTCCTGCTTTTTCCCCGCGCCGCGCACGCGGAGGGCCAGGGAGTCGCTCTCCGCTTCCCGGCGGCCGACGATTGCCATGTAGGGAATCTTCAGCGTCTCCGCTTCGCGAATCCTGTAGTTGAGAGTCTCGTTGCGATCGTCGAGATGCGCGCGTGCTCCCCTTTCCGAGAGGCGGCGCGTGATCGACTGCGCAGCGTCCTTCGCCTCATCGGAAATCGGGATCACGCGGACCTGTTCCGGCGCAAGCCATAGGGGGAAGGCACCGGCATAGTGCTCGATGAGGCCGCCGACGAACCTCTCCATCGAGCCAACCAGCACCCTGTGAAGCATTGTCGGACGATGCGGCTCGTTGTCGGATCCGGTGTACTCGAGGTCGAAACGCTCGGGGAGGTTGAAGTCGAGCTGGACCGTCGGGCCCTGCCATTTTCTCCCAATCGCGTCAATGAGCTTGAAGTCGAGCTTGGGACCGTAGAAGGCGCCTCCGCCCTCGTCGATCGTGAACTCCTGGCCACGCCCGCGCATTACAACGGCAAGCGTTTCCTCCGCCTGGCGCCACACTTCTACGGCGCCGAGCGCATTCTCCGGCCGCGTCGAAAGCTCGATCGAGTATGGATAGCCGAAGGTCGTGAGCATTTCGTCGACGAGATCGAGCAGTCGCTCGATCTCGCCGGGGACCTGCTCGGCAGTACAGAAAACGTGAGCGTCGTCCTGCGTGAAGCCGCGTACTCGCAACATTCCATGGAGAACGCCGCTTCGCTCATAACGATAGACAGTCCCGAACTCGGCATACCGAATAGGAAGATCGCGGTACGAGCGCGACTTCGACTGGAAGATGCAGATGTGCCCGGGGCAGTTCATCGGCTTTGGCCGGTAAGCCGCGCCTTCGACGTCCATCGCGCCGAACATGTTCTCGCGGAAGTTCTCCAGGTGGCCTGATATCTGGAAAAGTTTCTCGCTGACGATGTGCGGTGTGTAAACGAGATCGTATCCGTGCCGCAGAATGAGGTCGCGCTCGTAGACCTCTATCTCGTTCCGGACGATCGCCCCGCGCGGATGCCAGAGAATGAGGCCGGGACCAACACGCTGGTCGGTCGAATAGAGGTCGAGCTGCTGGCCAAGCAGGCGGTGGTCGCGGCGCTTGGCCTCCTCGATCCGGTGGAGGTAAGCGTCCAGATCGTCCTTGCTGAACCAGGCAGTCGCGTAGATGCGCTGGAGCATCTGGCGCTTCTCATCGCCTCTCCAGTACGCGCCTGCGGTGTGGAGCAGCTTGAAGTGCTTGAGGTACGACGTGTCGGGCACGTGCGGGCCGCGGCACAAGTCGATGAACGGCCCATCCGTGTACGTGGAGATGATTTCGTCTTCGCTGAACTCGGACAGGCGCTCGAGCTTGAGCGGATCGTCGGAGAACTTCTCGCGCGCCTCCGCCTGGTTCACTTCCGCGCGCACGAACGGAAACTTCTCCGCAATTACCTTGCGCATCTCCGCCTCGAATTTCTCGAGATCCTCGGGTGTGAACGGCTGCTCGACCTCGAAGTCGTAATAGAAACCGTCTTCGATCGCGGGGCCGAAACCGATCTTCGCGTCAGGCCTGAGGCGGCGGACAGCCGTCGCAAGGATGTGCGCTCCCGAGTGCCGTAGCACGTCGAGAGATTTCTGGTCCCTGGCCGTGAGCACGCGGAACGCTCCGCTCTTCCGGAGGGGCGTACTGAGGTCCACGACATCGCCGTCGAGCTCGACCGCGAGCGCGTCCTTCAACAGCCGCTGGCCGATCGAGGCGACCACGTCGCGCGGCAAAGTGCCCTCCTCGACCTCGCGTAGGGCGCCGTCGGGGAGTGTGAGTGTCAGCATTTCAGACATCGGATTTTCCAGTGCCGCAGATGGCCTTTAACTTGCTTCGGTAAGCTATCCCTGCACGTTACCCTACGCCACAGGTTGCCACACATGTCGCCATTCAGATACCGCGATGAAGAATCGCCTGCCGCCAGCGCCCTCTACGTTGCGCTCGGCGCCCTTGCCGGCTTTGCTGCCGGCGTCGTCGTAGCGCAGCAATACGGCGGGATTTCCGGAATCACTGCGAAGATCCGTGACCGCCTCGGAAACGCGCGAAACGGTATCGAGGACGACGACGACCAGCTTGGCGCACAGGCACACGACCACGAATATGACGACGACGAGGACTTCGACGACGACGGCGACGGCGGGGACATGCCCCTCGACGCCACTGAGGAGCTCGAGGAACGGGTCCTCGAAGCCTTCAGGAACGATCCCATATTATCGGAGCGCGCGGTCGACATAGGTGCGCTTGATGAGGGAATCGTGGAGCTGACCGGTTGGGTCAACGCCGAGGACGAGTCCCAGCAGGCAGTAGTTGTTGCGCGCGGCGTGCCGGGCGTGGAAACCGTGGTGAACCGGCTGGCTGTGCGGGCCGAGGACGACCTCTTCGGCGAGTTCGCGGAGAAATACGAGGAGGAGGGCGGCGAGATCGCAGGCGGACACTGGGAGGGCCAGAGCATCGGCACGGGCCGCCGGCGCCAAGGTAACTCCGCGGAGCTCGACAGGCACGAGGATCCGAAACCCGGCCTCGAGGAGGCGGAGCTGGAGAAGATTTACCTCAAGGCTGATGAAGAAACCGACATCAAGGCGGAGCGGAGAAAGAAGGCAAAACCCCCACGTGGCGGGCGCACCGACGGATCCCCGATCGGACCGTCCGGAGTTCCGAAGGGCGATCACGTTGCGGACCCATTGAACGCTCCCAACGAGACCGCGCAGGGAGAGTAGGACCGGCAAAAGTCCCCGCCTTTCCTTAATTTGCGGCAAGCATGACTGACACTGCCGCAGAACTCCCGACACTCTTCGATCATCAATCGGCCGAGGCCACTCTGTATCAGGAGTGGCTGGCTGCCGGGCTGTTCACCGCCGATCCTGCGGGATCCGATCTCGCCGGCGGCGACAGGGACCCCTTCGTAATAGTCATGCCGCCCCCCAATGTGACAGCAGTTCTGCACATGGGGCATGGTCTCAACAACACTGTGCAGGACGTCCTCATCAGGTGGCGGCGAATGTGCGGCGATGAGGCGCTCTGGCTGCCCGGGACCGATCACGCCGGCATCGCCACGCAGAACGTGATCGAGAAACAACTCGGCGCCGAAGGAAAGACCCGGTTTGACCTCGGTCGCCAGGCGTTCGTCGAGCGGACATCTGAGTTCGTGACGGCAACCGGCGGGACGATCCTCGATCAGCTCCGGGCGATCGGCGCTTCATGCGACTGGTCGAGAACCGCATACACACTCTCTCCCGAACTGTCGCAAGCGGTTCGGGAAGCCTTCGTCCAGCTCTACGAGCGTGGCCTGATATACCGCGGGCATCGCGTGATTCATTGGTGCCCGCGCTGCCTTACGTCCCTTAGCGACGAGGAAGCCGAATTCGGCGACGAGACGGGAACGCTTTACTATCTGCGCTATCCGCTGACGGGCGATCCATCTCAGGGAATCACCATTGCGACGACCCGCCCCGAGACAATGCTCGCCGACGTGTCAGTCGCGGTGCATCCGGACGACGATCGCTATCGGGATCTCGTTGGGAAAACCGTCACCCTCCCAATCGCTGACGTCGAGATCCCGATCATCACCGACGAGATCGGGGTAGACCCGGAATTCGGCACAGGGGCCGTGAAGATCACTCCGGCACATGACGCCAATGATTTCGAGATGGGAACGCGCCATGGCCTGGCGATGCCGATCGTCATCTCCCCTGAGGGCGTGATGGAGAATGGCTCAGACGCGGGATCGCGGGTGCCGGATACTCTTCTCGGACTCGACAGGTTCGAAGCGAGAAAACGTATTGTCGAGATGCTTCGCGAATCTGGCGCCCTGATCAGGACAGAGTCACATGCGCACGCCGTGAGACACTGTTATCGCTGCGATACTGTCGTCGAGCCCCGCCTCTCTGATCAGTGGTTCGTAAAGATGAAACCACTTGCCGAGCCCGCGCTGGCGGCCGTGCGGGAGAGGCAGATAAGGATCCTGCCGGAAAGGTGGGAAGCGGTTTACGTGAACTGGCTCGAAGGCATTCGCGACTGGAACATTTCGCGGCAGTTGTGGTGGGGACACCGGATACCCGTGTGGTACTGTGACGGGTGCAGCGAAGTGACAGTCTCGCGTGACGATCCCTCGAGCTGCCCGAAATGCGGGGGCAGCGTGCGGCAGGATGAGGATGTTCTCGACACCTGGTTCTCGTCGTGGCTGTGGCCGTTTTCCACGCTTGGCTGGCCCGACAGGAACTCAGCGGACCTCAAGGCGTTCTACCCGACCGACGCGCTCGTAACGGCGCCGGAGATTCTCTTCTTCTGGGTCGCCCGAATGATCATGGCCGGCTACGCGTTCATGGACAAAGCACCTTTTCATACCGTGTACCTGCACGGCACGGTGCGCGACATGAAGCATGTGAAGATGTCGAAGTCGCTCGGCAACGGGATCGATCCTCTCGACGTGCGCGCGCAGTTCGGTGCTGACTCCCTGCGTTACACGGTGATTGCCGGGCTCGGCATGGGCGCCGACGTCATGCTCGACCCGAATGACCTGGAAAAGTCATTCGCGCCGGGACGGAACTTCGTCACGAAGCTGTGGAACATCGGCAGGTTTCTGCTCACCAACGTGGGGAGTGACACTGTGCTGCCCCTCGATTCGATCGACAGCTCGAGACTTCGCCGTGCCGACCGGTGGATACTCGGCTCGCTCAACACCGCGATCGCCGAGTGCGATGCGGCGCTTGGGCCTGCGCGACCGCGAGACAGGGTGTGGGATGAAGCCGAGCTGTATCGCGGCCTCCGGCTCAGCGAATACACGGAATCCGCGCGCCGGTTCGTGTGGAACGAGCTGGCTGACTGGTATCTCGAGTCGACGAAGTCGCGGCTCGCGGCGGGTGGTGATGACGGAGAGGTCGCCCGCGCGGTGCTCGCGCATTCGTTCGATGCCGCGCTGCGGCTGCTCCAGCCGATTGTGCCGTTCATAACTGACACGCTGTGGCGACGAATTCCGGTACAGGATGCCGATCGCGGCGAGTTCATCGCTGTCGCACCCTGGCCGGTGCAGGACGAGCGGTTCGCGGCTGAGCCAGAGTTCGAGCTCGTGCGCGAGGCGGTGAACGGAATCAGGCAGCTTCGCTCTGATTACGCGATTCCCCCCGGACAGAGGGCGCACGCAGTGCTCGATACATCATCGGCAGGCGATTCCGCCTCGCGTGACATCGCCGTCTTCGACGAAGAGGCGTCGTTCATTGGCCGCGTCACTCGAACTGACGTCGTAACTGATGCGGAAGGGACTGACCAGGCGGCCACGATTCTTCTTTCGAGCGGGTCGCGCATTCTTCTTTCCCTCGAGGGGATAATAGACATTGAAAAGGAATTGAAGAAGGCGCGCGCCGAGCTCGAGAAGCTTTCCAGCCAGCTCGATGCGCTGGAAACGCGGCTGTCGAACCCGGGCTTCACCGAGAGGGCACCTGGGAGCGTGGTCGAGGCGGAGCGGCTGAAGCAGGGTGAGTGGACGGCGCGCAAGGCGCAGCTGGCGCAGAAGGTTTTCTCGCTTGGCGGATCATGAGATTATCGCACTTGTTGGGAGGCCTGGCCCTCGTAGCATGCGCCTCGCCGGGCACACCGCCGGGAGGGCCGGTGGATACACAGGCACCAGAGATAGTGAGGATCGCCCCCGACAGCGGCCGGACAGGGGTGACTCCGAGAAGCGTGATCTTCCGGTTCGACGAAGTCGTGAGCGAAAGGCCCGCCGGTGCGGCGTCGCTCAATGCGCTGTTCCTCATCTCGCCGCGCGACGGCGAGCCGCGCGTGGGCTGGGGCCGGAACGAGATAGCGGTGAGACCGCGCCGCGGCTGGAAACCCAACACCGCATACACGATCACGCTCCTGCCGGGTCTGACCGACCTGCGCGGAAACGTAAGGAATACCGGCGCCGTCATGGTGTTCTCGACCGGACAGACTATTCCGGAGGGGCGCATTACCGGCACGGTGTTCGACTGGGCTGAAGGCAGGATACTGCAGCGTGCGCTGGTCGAGGCGCGGCCCCTCGCTGACACGACGACAGTGTATGTCACGGCGACAGATTCAGCCGGGACTTTCACTATCGGGAATCTCGCTGGCGGCGACTATGAGGTCCGCGGAATCGCCGATACGAACAACAATCGCGCACTCGATCCGCGCGAGGCATGGGATTCGGTGAGCGTGTCGCTGACGGACTCGGCGCGAATCGAGGTCCTTGCATTCGTGCATGACTCGATCGGGGCGCGCCTTACGTCCGTGACAGTCACCGATTCTGTGACTCTCGACTTGAGGTTCGACAACCCGCTTTCTGTTTCCTCGCCTCTGTCGCCCGCCAACGTTCGCGTCCTGGCGTCCGACTCCACGCCGGTGCCGATCATCTCGGTATCGCCACCCGCGGCTGACACGGCTGTCGCCGGCCGGGTGCTGCCTTCGCGTCCGCTGCCACCGCGGGCGATAATCGTGAAGCTTGCCCGGCAACTCCAGCCGGGCGCTGAGTATCGCGTCAGCGTAATAGACGCGGTCAACCTCATCGGTATCAGCCGGTCGAGCGATCGCCTCGTGAGGATAGCCGCCCCGGCACCTGCCGCGGCGGACACGACCCTGGCACCGGTTCCGACACCTCAACCCCCGCCTCCGCCCCGGCCCCGGTGAACTCGCTGCCCAGCGCCGTCTTCCTCGACCGCGACGGCACGATAATCAGGGATGCACACTACCTGTCAGATCCGTCGGAAGTAGTGCTCATCGACGGAGCCGCTGAAGCAATCGCCAGGATAAACGCAGCCCTTGTGCCGGTCATCGTGGTCACCAACCAGTCCGGCATTGGTCGCGGGTTTTTCACTCTCGAGCAGCACGAGGCCGTGTCGCATCGCGTTGCGGAGGCCCTTGCCGGAAAGGGCGCCCGGATAGATGCGTCGTACTTCTGCCCTCATGCGCCCGACGATCACTGCGACTGCAGGAAGCCCGGGTTGCTTCTCTTCCGCAATGCGGCTGAGGATCACGGCATCGACCTGTCGAACTCGCTCTACGCAGGCGATCGCAGGCGAGACATCGAGCCCGGCATCCTCCTTGGCGGCAATGCAGTGCTCGTGCCTTCCACGGAGACGCCGGCCGCAGACATCGAGTTCGCAGAATCGCGCGCCCGGGTGGCGCCATCGCTTGCCACGGCTGTTGACTGGTATCTCTGCACGAACTGAGCGGAGCGGGATCCGTCAAAAGCTCCCGTTCCCCTCTTACTGACCTGCCACGGCGAAGATAGAATCGCACATGGCAGTGAGCATCGCGGTCCTTGCGTCAGGCGGCGGGACGAATCTCCAGGCAATAATCGATTTCATCGCCGCGCGGGGCGCGCTTGCCGCTGGCCGGGTCGTGCTCGTTGCATCGAACAGGCAGAACGCAGGAGCGCTCGACCGCGCACGTACCGCCTCTATCAGCGCCGAGGTGTTCGACGCCTCCGACGATGGATCTTCCCTGCTCTCACTTCTCGAGCAGCATGCTGTGGGGCTGGTTGTGCTTGCCGGTTACCTCAAGCGCATTCCGCCAAAGGTCATACGAGCGTACCACCGGCGGATCATCAACGTTCACCCGGGCCTGCTCCCGGACTTCGGCGGGCCAGGCATGTACGGCGGAAAGGTTCACGCCGCGGTGATCGCCGCCGGCGCCCGCTCGACTGGCGTGACAGCGCATTTCGTTGACGACGAGCTCGATCACGGTCCGCGCATCGCGGAGTGGAGAATTCCCGTCAGGGACGACGACACCCCGGAATCTCTCGCCACCCGTGTCCTGCGGGTCGAGCACCTCGTGTATCCGAGGGTCGTCGACATGGTCGCAGCCCTCAACGACAACAATTATGTCGCAGATTTCTGACATGCCAATCGCACTGCTTTCTGTTTCCGACAAGTCCGGCGTCGTGGAGTTCGCCCAGCGCCTCACTTCGCTCGGCTGGGACCTTGTTTCCACGGGAGGGACCGCCCAGGCATTGCGCTCTGCCGGACTCCAGCCGCGCGAGGTGAGCGACCTCACCGGGTTCCCCGAGATAATGGATGGTCGCGTCAAGACGCTTCACCCGGCGATACACGGCGGGCTGCTGGCAAGGCGCGCAGACCCCGGCCACATGAGCGTGGCGGCCGAACATGGCATCGCGCCGATCGATCTGGTGGCAGTGAATCTCTATCCCTTCGAAGCGACAGCAGCAAAAGCCGACGTGACTGCCGGGGAAGTGATCGAGAACATCGACATCGGTGGGCCGTCGATGCTGAGGTCTGCGGCGAAGAACTTCGAGTCGGTCACCGTTGTCGTGGACCCCGCCGACTACGGGCGCGTTCTCGCCACGCTCGAGGCGAATGACGACGACCTCGACCTGCGACGCCTGCTGGCTGAAAAGGTATACGCGCACACCGCCAGCTACGATGCCGCGATCTCGAAATGGTTCGCCTGCGAGCGAAACGATGAGTTCCCCGACCGCATGATCCTGGCGATGAACCGCGCCCAGACGCTGCGCTACGGCGAAAACCCGAACCAGCGCGCCGCGGTCTATGTCGAGCGCAACTCGACAGGCATTTCGCGTCTCGAGCAAAAGGGAGGGAAGGAGCTTTCCTTCAACAACCTCCTCGACCTCGAGGGCGCGCTGCTCGCGACGGATGCATTCGATGGCGAGACGTGCTGCGCCATCGTGAAACACACAACCCCGTGCGGGCTCGCCACCGGCGAGACGGCGCTCGATGCATACAGGAAAGCACTCGCATGCGATCCTGTTTCCGCATTCGGGTCGATAATCTCGTTCACGGTTCCCGTTGATGCAGAAACGGCTGAGGCGGTCTCGAGTCTATTCGTCGAGTGCGTTGTCGCGCCCTCGTTCGACGAGAAGGCGCTGGAGATACTCGGCCGAAAGAAGAACCTTCGCGTTCTGCAGGGCCGCGCATCCTGGACCGAGACGGCGCTCGACTACAAGCGGGTCCGCGGGGGTTTCCTCGTGCAGGACAGGGCGCACCCGGCATCGGGGTTCGACGGATGGACCGTGGTGAGCAAGCGGCAACCGGACGACGTCGAGAGAATCGATCTCACCTTTGCGTGGCGGGCCGTTGGCAGCGTGAAGTCGAATGCCATCCTTCTCGCACGCGACGGCGCGACGATCGGCATCGGCGCGGGGCAGATGTCACGCGTGGATGCGGCATTCCTCGCCGTGCACAAGGCGGCTCTCGCCGGGCATGATACAAAGGGGGCCGTACTTGGATCCGACGCCTTCTTCCCTTTCAGGGATGGAATCGATCAGGCGGCGGAGGCCGGCATTCGCGCGATCGTCCAGCCCGGGGGGTCAGTGCGCGACGAGGAAGTCATTGCCGCTGCCGATGAGCACGACATCGCAATGGTCTTCACGGGCATGCGGCAGTTCAGGCATTGATACGAAGGCGTTTCGGAGTGAGGAGTAAACGACGGCGCATTCGCCGTGCTCGCCTGATGTCATGAACCGCAGCACCGGAATAGCAATAGTCGGCGGAGGCGTGATCGGGGCCAGTGTCGCGTACCACCTGGCGAAAGCCGGCGTGCGTGACATCCTGATAATCGACAGCGCGGCGAGGCCAGGCCAGGGCAGCACCGGGCGGGCGACCGGTGGGTTTCGCGCGCAGTTCGCGACCCCGATAAATGTCAGGCTGTCGATGTTTTCGCGACAGAACCTGCTTTCGTTCCGCGAGGAAACCGGCGTCGACCCCGGCTACCAGCAGGTCGGGTATCTCTGGCTTGCCAGTGACGATGAGCAACTGAGATACTTGCGGGCTGCCGCGGCGGTTCAGCATGCCGAAGGCCTCACCGAGTCGAGGGAGGTGTCAGCGGAGGAAATCGCCGCGCTCAACCCCGGTGTGTCTCTCGACGGAATTGTCGGCGGGTTCTTCTGCCCTACCGACGGTTACACCCGGCCTCTCGAGATTCTGCGCGGTTACCTCGAGGCGGCAGCCCGGCTTGGAGTAACTGTGGCGTGGGACTCGTCGTGCCTCGGTTTCCGCCAGGCAAGCGGCAGAATCAAGGCGATCCGCACGACTGCCGGGGAAATCGAAGTTGAAACTGTGGTCAACGCGGCAGGGCCGTGGGCGGCGCGGGTGGCGGCCATGGCGGGTATTGACCTGCCCGTCACGCCGCTCCGGCGGCAGGCGGCGATTACCGAAAAGACATCCGCCATCCCGGGAGACATGCCGATGACGATCTTCGTCGACAATGGCTTTCATGTGAGAGCCAGAGACGGCCGTGCCCTTCTCTGCTGGCCCACGGATGAGCTGACGGGGGACTCGACAACCGTCGATGACAGCTGGCTCGCAACAGTCGAGGAGATGATGCGCGTGCGGGTGCCGGCCCTCTCGAGCGTGAAACTCGAGCGCGAGCTCTGTTATGCCGGACTCTACGAGATGTCACCCGACAAGCATGCAATAGTCGGATTCGCGACAGGGTGCGAGAACTTGTTCCTGGTGAACGGATCGTCCGGTCACGGCGTGATGCACTCGCCGGCGCTCGGTGCGATCACTGCCGCGATTCTCTCGGGCAACGATCCTCCGATCGATCCGCATGAGCTGCGCCCCTCGCGGTTCTCGGAAGGGGCACCTGTTCATGCGCCCGAGCTCCTCTAGAGCCAGGTCAACCCTCTGAGGGAGGGCAAGAACGCGTTCTCGGGCTGGATGTGTGGGAGCACGCGTACTACCTGAGGTACCAGAACAACAGCCTAAGTCCACGCGAGTAGTGAGTTTCGCGTGGACTTCCGCCTATCTGTACCCCGCCTCCTGCATCCGGAACAGCTCCTCGTCAGCAGATGCCGTGCAGGAGAATTCCGGGATGATCACGGAAGAAGTCGTTTCCGGTGCCCTGCCGCGAGGTTGAGGAAGTAGTCCCCTCCAAATAGCTTGCGAGAGCAGAAAGCTGCGCTGGGAGGGTTGGCAGAATGGCTATTGCACCAGTCTTGAAAACTGGCGTCCGCAAGGACTTCTGGGTTCGAATCCCAGGCCCTCCGCTTAGCCGGCCCGGCCACGCTGGCCGGGCCTTTTGAATTTGGAGAGGAATACCGATGGCGAGACAGATTACCGGCGCAAAACTTTATCTGGCGGGAGGGCACACGCTTCAGGTCGGCTCAGGACCCGTCGCCGAGCTTGTGGCGCTTCTCGAGGAGCGCCCGGATGATGTGCGCAGAATCCAGATAGTCGACGGCAACGAGGTATTGCTTCACTGGACCAGCGTCGCAGCACTCCAGATCTTTTCCGCCGGCAAGTAGGACTTTCCGGTCTGAGTCTGCGTCCCAGTCCGCAGTAGTCCGCAGTCCGGGTCCGGAGTACGTCCGCAGTCCGCAGTCAGTAGCTGCCGCTACCTCGCCGCCCTCTGATACTGCCTCCAATGCATCATGCCCTGCCTGAGCTGGAGGCTCAGTGCTGAATGCCCCGGCTCCCGCTCGCGCGCCCTCGACGCCGCACTCCGCCGCGATTCCCTCTCCTCGCTCCCAAAAAGTGACGCCACGTGCCGCACCCGGCCGTACGCGCTATCGTGGAGCATCAGGAAATAGCCGTTCTTGCTTATCGGGTTGAGGTCGAACGCGCTCTCGGTCGCCGTATAGATTCTCGCATCCGCGACTGTCTCGAGGCGACGCTGCCGCTCGTCACCTGGAGCGTGACCCATCAGCTCCTGAGGCAGAGGGATGAATCCCTTCGCCAGCGCGCGCGCTGGAACCCAGAAAGCGCGAGGCATCTCGAGCTGGTCGATCCAGCGCCCCAGACGTTCCACGTCGAGCGACTTGCTGCGGTCGAGCAGCCACCTCGCATCCCATGCCGCGCGCAATCCGAGCGCGTAGAGGTGCGCCGTCGAATGCGTTAGCGCGTGAAGCAGCATTCCCTCGGCATCGAGGGTCGCGAGGCCGGGGAGCTCCGGTATTCCCCGCGCATGGGACAACATCTCGGCTTCCGGCAGGCCCCAGAAGGCCGGCATCACCCGCGTGTGAATCTCGACGGGAAGCCCCTTGAACGAGAGCGGAGCGAGGTGGTGGGGACCGGTCCGCGGCGCTCCCCTCTGCCCACGAAACTCGCCGCGCAGCAGGAGGTCGCGAAGTGGCCCGGCCGCAGACTCGGAAACCAGCAGATCTATGTCACCAGCCGCGCGACGGGGCAGCGCGCCGGGCACCGGCGCGCCGAATGCGTCAAGTGCGATGATAGCGCCACCCTTCAGCAGAACCCCGGTCTCTCTCATCGACGAAAGCGCTTCGCTCAGTCTCCGCAGCACTTCCTTCTGGGTGAGGTCGAGCAGGCTCTCCTTCACGGCAGAGACCTTCATTCGCTCAACGAAGAATGAGGGGGCCCATCGCCGAAGCGAATGACGCTCCACCGCACCGGCGACTGCGCGGATCACTCCGCACAGCGTGAGATATGCTGCGCTCCTGTGCCAGTCGAAATCCGCCCGCCCAACGATTCTCTCGGCACTCTCATCGAATCGGTCAAGGCGGCCCGAAGCGCCGTCGAGCCACAGCCTCGCTGCTCCAGGCCCATTCGCATAGTCGAGCCCCATTACCCGCTCTGCCATGCTTGTCCTTATCACGATCCGGCGCGCGGCCAGCTCGGCCTGGTACCCCGACGAAGCCATCCGCCGACGCAACACCGCAACTGCCGCGGGATTCGAGTTTATGTCGATGCAGAGATCGCAGATACCAGTGTGATGCCGTCTGATCCCGAGCTCGCGCGCGACTCCCGCATCCTCGAGTTCCTTCAGTAGCCGCTCCGGACCGGCGCGCCGGATTGTCTCCAGAACCGGGTCGTCGGTGTGCCGTTCGACCAGCTCCGGAAGCGTCGCATCGCGGAGCGAGCCAACAACGAGCGGGGAACTCGCGTCGAGGAAATATGCGGGGCCGTTGCACGCCGTGACCCGGCCGTCATCGGTGACTGCCGGACTGGAGCACGCATTGCAGAACCCCGACGTCTCCCCTCTCATCTCCGCTAATGGAAGCTCGCGTGCGCGACCGATGACCTGCACATCGTAAAATCGCATCCTCAGCTGATGACGCTTCTCGAACGGCGCGACGAGTTTTGCCAGCTCGGGATCGTCCTTCACCCGCGTGATATTGAGGTTGAACGGAAGATCGAACCACTCGGCCGCACGCGCGATGTTCAGTGCCGGCTCCGGACCCTGGAATTCGGCGTGATAACGGTCGTAGCTGATCGTTATCCTGCCAAGACCGGCGCGCTTGAGCGCGGCAACCTTGCGCCAGGCAGTTGTCCTGTTTCTCCCCCAGAACCCGTTGCTCGAGATCGTCGTCGCCAGACCACGCTTTTTCGCCAGCCGGAGCAGGTCGAAGACAATCTTCTCGCGGATCATCGGCTCCCCGCCGGTGAGCTGCAGGGCGCGAAGTCCCGCGTCAGCGATCGCGTTGACTGTCGCGATAAGCTCGGCCGCTGTTGGCTCCCCTCGAATCTTCGGCCCGCTCTCCACGCTGCAGTGCGAGCACGACATGTTGCAGCGCCGCGTCAGCATCAACGCGACACCGTACGGCGGCTCTAGTGTATCATGAGTCGCTGGCAATCAGTCCGTTCTCGAGAAGGGATTCGACGTAAGTTCCAACGTCCGCCGAGATCTTCTCGCGCCCGAGCGCGGGATAGCGGGCGGATAGGCCGTCGGCAAGATCTGCGGCTGACTGCGGCGCGGCGAGAGCGTCCCAGATTATCGAGCCGGTCGGGTTCAGCACGACTCCGCTTCCGGTGTCACGGTGATAAAGCACGACGCGGTCACCCACGCGCGTTTCGTCAACGCGGTTCGACCTGCGGAAGCGCGCGTCCCCCTGAAACGTCGATGTCATCGCAAATCCTCGTATCGGCTCACAACGAAGCGGTCCACGCGAGCTGTCTCGCTCCTCGATCAGAGTCTAGCAGCCGGTTCCACCCCCCGCAATTCGCAACTGTGTTGCGTGATGCGTCAGGTAGATGATGCTGCGATTCCGAACTGAGGCCGCAGTGGCCCTCGATCCGCAATCGACGGCAAACGTCGTTACGTTTTAATCAATGGTCTCTCGCAGGGAAGAACAGCCGCTGCCGGAGCTCACCGGCGATGAGCTTCGACGATACGGGCGCCACCTGGTCCTTCCGCAGGTCGGGACCGACGGCCAGCGGCGGCTCAAGCAGTCGAGAGTGCTACTCGTCGGCGCCGGCGGTCTCGGCTCACCGGCCGCGCTTTATCTGGCTGCCGCCGGTGTCGGCACGATCGGGCTCGTCGACTTCGACGTTGTAGACGTCACGAATCTCCACCGCCAGATAATTCACGGGACCCGCGACATCGGCCGCCCGAAGCTCGATTCGGCATCTGACCGGATCAGGGACGTGAATCCGCACGTTCACGTTGAGCAGTTCGATACCGCGCTCAAGTCCGGCAACGCGCTTGGTATTGCCGAAAGTTTCGACGTTATCGTCGACGGAACTGACAACTTCCCGACGAGATATCTCGTCAACGACACCTGCGTCCTCCTCGGGAAGCCAAATGCATTCGGGAGCGTGCTGAGGTTCGAGGGGCAGGCCTCGGTGTTCGCGACTGAAGATGGCCCGTGTTATCGCTGCCTCTTCCGCGAGCCTCCACCGCCAGGCCTCGTACCGACCTGTGCCGAAGGCGGAGTGCTGGGGGTACTGCCCGGAATCATCGGCACGATTCAGGCAACCGAGACCATCAAGCTTCTCATCGGCGCCGGCGATTCCCTGGCCGGCAGGCTGCTCCTTGTCGATGCGCTCACGATGGAGTTCAGGACCATCAAGCTCAGGCGGGATCCCGAGTGCCCTGCGTGCGGAACACGCGAGATCACCGAACTCATCGACTACGAGGCGTTCTGCGGAATCTCCCAGCTCGCCACTTCAGGAGCGGAGTCTGGCGTTCGCGACATCTCGCCGCGCGAGCTTGCAGAACAAATCGAAGCTGGTGCGGAACTTCAGCTCATCGACGTTCGTGAGAAATGGGAATGGGATATCTCGCGGATTCCCGGAGCGCGCCTCATATCACTCGCCGGGCTCGAGAGCGAGCTCCGGACGATCGATCCGGCAAGAGAGGTGATCGTCTACTGCAAGTCGGGCGCAAGGAGCCTGAGGGCTGCACAAACCCTGGCGGACCACGGGTTTGCACGAGTGGCGAATCTGAGCGGCGGAGTGCAGCGGTGGAGCGAGGAAGTGGACCCCACTGTCGTTCGCTACTGACCGGTAACCGCGCCGTCGCGGAAGTATTCCTTGATACACGCGCTCACCACTTTCGCGAGGAAGGCATCCCGCTCCGATGTGGTGGTGAGCTGGGTCATCTCTTCGGATGAATAGCATGCGTGCTTGACGGCGACCACAAGCTGTTCGGCAGACCAGCCTGCGCTCTTCGATGCGGCGCAGAGATCCGACACCACGGCATTTGCCTCAGCCGGTAGCGCAGATTTCGAACGCCAGCCTGACAATCCCTCACGAAGTCGCGCGAGAAGAGCGGGTGGCAGGTCCGGGTGCTCGTGATTCTCAGGCAGTGCGGAAGGCCTCGTTCAGTGTGGCGGAGCCTGTCATGCTCAAATGATTGCGTCCGGTGTCCGCAAAGGGCCGCCGGGATACCTATATACTGGTTGTCGCGGGCGGGCGCAATCGTATGTTTTCGCGCGACTTCGAAAGGTGACGGTCGGGCTTATCGGGGTTGAACAAGCCCTGTTGCGGCAATAGCTTGCGTGACCTCCCGGAGAGATGGCCGAGAGGCTGAAGGCACCGGTTTGCTAAACCGGCTTACGTGGAAACGCGTATCGAGGGTTCGAATCCCTCTCTCTCCGTTTACACCCGGGTCCGCCATAAAAAAGCGGGCCCGTTTTTCTTCAACCGCCTCCGATGACTGAACCGGGCCGACGTCCCCGCCTTCGATTCGCACCCTCGCCAACCGGCTATCTCCACGTTGGCGGAGCGCGCACGGCGCTCTTCAACTGGCTTTTCGCCAGACGCTACGGCGGCGATTTTCTCCTCCGCATAGAAGACACAGATAAGGCACGGAGCACCGACGAAAGCACCCGCGCGATCTTCGAGGGGATGGAGTGGCTCGGGCTGAATTGGGATGAAGAGGTCGTGCACCAGGGCGCAAACCTCGAGCGCCACCGCGGCGACGCCCTCGCGATGCTCGGGCACGGTGCCGCGTACCGCTGCTTCTGTACCGCAGCAGAGCTCGACGAGCGCCGGAAATCAGCGGAAGCCCGGAAGGAAAGCTTCAAGTACGACGGCCGGTGCGACCGGCTTCCCGCCGCGGAAATCGATCGACGCGTCTCGTCAGGCGAGCCATTCGTTGTGCGCTTTCGCATCCCTGACGGAACGACGGAATGGATCGATCTCGTGCACGAAAGAATCGCCTTCCCGAACAAGGATCTCGACGACTTTGTGATCCTTCGATCGAACGGGACGCCGATCTACAACCTCGCCGTCGTATCTGACGATATCGCGATGGGAATCACTGTCGTCATGCGCGGCGACGACCACATCTCCAATACGCCGAAACAGATCCTTCTCTACCAGGCCCTCGGGGCCGAGCTCCCGGTTTTCGCGCACCTGCCGATGATCCACGGCATGGACGGCAAGAAGCTCAGCAAGCGCCACGGCGCCACCGCGGTGGGAGACTACCAGCATCAGGGGCTGCTTCCCGGCACGATGCTCAACTTTCTCGCGCTTCTTGGATGGTCGCCGGGCGGCGACCGCGAAGTGATGACGCTCGAGGAAATGATCTCCCTTTTCTCCCCCGAAGGGCTCCAGAGGAAGGCGGCCATCTTCGACCCGAAAAACTCGAGTGGATGAATGGGCAGCACCTCTCGCTCATTCCGCTCGAAGACCTGGAACCGTTTGTGACCCCTGCGATCATTGCCGCCGGCCTCACCGACGACCGCGGCATCGCGTCGAGGCGGGAATGGTATCTCGCGCTTCTCGATCTCCTCCGGGTCCGCGCGCGAACGATCGACGACATTGTCCGCCAGGCAGGACCATACTTTCTCGACGCAATCGCGTACGATCCCGAAGCCGTGGCCAAGAACTGGAAGGATGCGCCAGCTACCGCCCAGGTACTCGAGGCAACTGGTTCGGCACTCGAATCGTCACCCGACTGGACGCCCGAAACCCTCGAGTCAGTCCTGCGATCGCTCGCCGAGGCACGGGGAATCGCGGCCGGGAAGATCTTCCAGCCGCTCCGCGTCGCCCTTACCGGACTCTCCGTCAGCCCGGGGATTTTCGAGGTCCTCGTCATGCAAGGCCGCGACCTCGCCCTGCGGCGGATCCGTGCGGCAGTGGACAAGATTGGCCCTGACCCCGAGCCGTGACCGCCGATCTCTGTTGACGCTCCGCCGCCGCACCTGCACATTTACAGGCTGAAGCACAGCCGGACCCAGAAACTTCCCCCCGGCGTCACCTGCTTGGAGCGACAATGCCTGAGGCACTGACCCCCATAGAGGGCTCGGTATACAACTATCTGCTGGATTTCACCGCCGAGAATACGTATCAGCCGAGTATCCGCGACATCGGCAAGCAATTCCAGATCAAATCAACGAAGACAGTCTCCGACCTGCTGCAGTCACTGGCCCGCAAGGGTTATATCGAGCGCGATCCGGCGCGGTCGCGCGGCGTTCGATTGCTGGGATTCGCCGGAGGCTCAAGGACGAAGCCGGTGCCATACTACGGGAAGATCCACGCGGGTGAGCCGTCGCTGCTGCCGGAGAATCGCGAAGGCTTCATCACGATGGACCGCCGCTTCATTCCGGCAGACGAGGTCTATTTTCTCAGGGTGAAAGGCGACAGCATGAGCGGCCGCGCGATCTCCGACGGGGATTTCGTCATGGTCAACCCGCTGGCCAAGCCAAAGGAAAACGACATAATCGCCGCACGAATCGGGGAGGAGGCAACGGTCAAGACTCTCACCCATAACAACGGGAAGACCGTGCTGACACCCGCCAATCCGGCTGAGCGCGATATCGAGATCGAAAAGGGTGACGACTTCGGAATATTGGGGGTCGTATGCGGAGTCTTCCGTCCGTTCGTGACGATGGAAGCGATGACCGCCGACCTGTCGAGCCGCTAGCGCTGAGACCCTGAGGGCGCGGGCGACTCCTCGTCGCGCGCCCTTCCGTCCGAGTTTACCGCCCGCTCCCGCTCCTTTCGCTCACGGATGCTCTTCACGGCTTTCTTGAAGTCCGCCTCGTTCATTCCGCGCTGAGCCTGCCAGAAAATGTCCGAGTGAAGCTGGTTCTGCAGCTTGTTCCGGTCGTAGGTCGTGGGATTCGCCTGCTGATTTATGGGCAGCAGCGCGAGCACGGCGGTGGGGATCGAGATCTTGCCGAGGCGTATGTACTGCGGATCGATTCCGTACTTCCTTCCTCCCCGCTCGACGGTCCAGTCTCCCGGTTTCCGCTGGCCTGAAGCTATCGCGACGGAATCATTGAATGGCGCAATTATCGAGACTATTGCGCTGTCGAGCTTTTCCTTCGCGCTTTTCGGCGCGGAGACAATGTCACCCGTCGGAGCCCACACGCGCGGCCCGGTATAGGAAGGCCGGATTCCCCGCGTCGGGCCACCAGTTCCCACGAGCGGACCGCTTCCACCTTCCCTATCGCCCGTCGAGGAAGCCACGGGCATAGCAGGAACTGAAGACGGAACCTCCGTCGGCGCCACTAGGCGAACGGGAGGATTATCGGATAACGGCCTGTTGTCGCCACCGCTCCGGCCGGCAACGGGTGGACCACCGGGTTGAGGCAGCCGGAGAAAACCGATTCTCTCGGGAGTCACTTCTCTGGAGTCACGCGAGCCGAAAAGCCGGGACATCGTTGCCGGCGCGATGAGCAGGGGCGCAACCGCGATCGCCAGAACGAGGTGAACCGTGATGGAGATCACGAGCGGCTTCGACATTCGGCGCGGCGGCTTCTCCTGCACCGGCACGCGGGATCCCCTGAGAGTCTGCATCACATCAGTTCGCGGAGAGGCTCCGGCCCCGACGCCCAGGCGCGTCAGGGCGCGTCCGGCCCGCGCGGCTGCTTCGCGCAGGCGCTCGGGTGACGTGACGAAGGACACGCGGAAGAAACCCTCTCCTCCCTGTCCGAACGACGAGCCAGGCAGAACAATCACTCCCTCTTCCTCCATCAGAAATTCAGCGAACTCCGCGCTCGTGATGTGTTCAGGAAGCGGGATCCACAGATACATCGTGGCCTTCGGTGAAACGCAGTCGAACCCGTTCTCGCGGAACGCCTCGACTGCAGCGTCACGGCGCTCCTCGAAAACAGCGATGTTGCGCTCGGCGAATCCCGTCGTGTCGTCGAGCGCAGCGGCGGCCGCAGCCTGGACCGCCATGAACGCGCCGGTATCGACGAAGAGTTTCACCCGCGCGAGCGGGGCGAGAAGCTCCTTCGCTCCCACCGCCCAGCCGCATCTCCACCCCGTCATGTTGTAAGTCTTCGACATCGAATGAAACTCGATAGCGACGTCGCGAGCTCCCTCTATCTCGAAGATGCTCGGCGGCGAGTAGCCGTTGAATGCCATTTCGGAGTAGGCATTGTCATACACCAGGAGGATGTCGAGTTCCCTGCACCGCTCCACAACGCGCCTCAGATACTCGGGCGGAGCTACGGCAGCCGTCGGATTGTTCGGATAGTTGAGATAAAGGATCTTCGCGCGTTTTAGAACCTCCGGCGGAATGTGGTCGAGGTCGACAAGAAAATCTTTCTCCGGCCGGAGCGCATATCGATACGGCTCACCGTGGGCGAGCTGGGCTCCGCCGGTGTAGGCCAGATATCCTGGCTCCGGGATTATCGCGACATCTCCCGGCTCGACGTATGCAAGCGCGAGGTGGGAGATCCCCTCCTTCGATCCGACCAACGGTACCACTTCGGTGAACGGATCGAACTCGAGCCCGAACCTTCGCTTCATGAAACGGGCGACCGCCTCACGGTACTCGACAAGCCCGAGCCCGAAACCGTAACGGCTCATCGCAGGCACCTGCGCGGCTGCAGCAAGCCTCTCGACCGCCGCAGGAGGAGGCGCGAGATCGGCATCGCCCGCGCCGAGATCTATCACGTCGACGCCGCGCGCGATGAGCTGTCGCTTTTTCTCGGGGTACTTCCCGAGCGCGTACTCAGGGAGCGTCAGAAGACGGCTGGCGGGACGCGGCATTCAGGCGCCGCGGCTCACGGGATTGCTGACCGAGCTGTATCCCTCGATCTCCACCTCGACCACGTCGCCAGGTTCGAGCGGCGCAACGCCCGCCGGAGTTCCAGTCGCAAGGATATCCCCCGGCTCGAGGGTCATGACGTGCGACACGTATGACAGGAGCATCGGGATCGTGAAGACCATGTCGGCGGCCGACCCCCTCTGCTTTTCCTCGCCGTTGACGCGCGTGATTATCGTGAGAGCAGCGAGATCTTCAGGCGCGGGCACAACGCCGCCGATCGGGCAGAACGAATCGAATCCTTTCGCACGAGTCCACTGGCTGTCTTTTCTCTGCAGATCCCGCGCTGTGACGTCGTTTACCGCTACTACGCCCCGAATAGCGGCGATCGCTTCCTCCTCGCCCGCTTTCGTCAGGCGCGAACCGACTACGATTCCGATCTCGCCCTCGAACTCGACCCTTTCGGACTGCGGCGGAAGCACAATCGGCTCGCCGTCCCAGATGACGCTCGATGGCGGCTTGAGGAAAAACAGAGGCTCGGCGGGCACTTCGTTGCCGAGTTCCTTCGCGTGCTCCCGGTAGTTGCGTCCGATGCAGACGATCTTTCCCGGCAGTTCGGCTCTCGACCTGCCGAATTCAGGAATATTCACTCCGCCCGTAAGCGGGTCGTCGAATCGCAGATCTGACAAGTTGTTTCACCTCATTGAGACACCGCGTAGAACCGCATGAGTTGCCGCGCCACTTCGTCCCAATTTACAAGAATCTGCCGGGCCGGAGGCAAAGCGCCGAGAAGAGACTGACCGTACGACTTCGTGACCACACGCGGATCGGCTATGATGATGGCTCCCCTGTCTGATTTCGATCGTATCAGCCGGCCGAACCCCTGCTTCAGGCGCAGCGCAGCGTGAGGAATCATGTACTCGCCGAAGGGATCGCCGCCCCGCCGCGCGATAGCTTCGCAGTGCGCCGCGGTAAGCGGCTCAGTCGGAACCCGGAACGGGAGCTTTGCGATCAGCAGCCCTCGAAGCGCGTTACCCGCGACGTCCACGCCCTCCCAGTAGGAAGAGGTACCAAGCAGCACTGCCCGCCCGGATTCCCTGAACCTGCCGAGAAGTACGTCGCGGGATTCCTCCCCATGAACGAGCAGCGGGCGATCCGCCGCCATCCCAAGAGCCCGGAGCTCGACGGCTGCCTGACGCACGTCGCGATGGCTGGTGAAAAGCACAAAGATCCCGCCATCCGATGCCGCAGTGAATTCGACGATCATCCGCACAACCGCCCGAAAGTGACCTGACGGATCGGTGTTCGGCGCCGGAGTGTCGGTTGGAACGGCAAGAATCGCCTGATGCTCGAAATCGAACGGCGACGGGAATGACTCGGTCACCGGAGGAATGCCGAGCTGGTCGATGCCCAGTCGCCCGGCGAGAAAATCGAACCGCGAATTGGTGGAGAGCGTGGCGCTCGTCACGATGGTCGTGCGAAGCCGGTCGAAAAGGTCGTCCCGCAGGATCGGCGCGAGGTCGAGCGGCACCCAGGTGACTCCAACGTTTCCGTCCTTGCCGCGTGTCTCGACCCACCTGACGCGCCGATGCGCATCAGGACCGGGTGCAAGTGCTCCGTAGAGCGCCTCGGCAACACCCTCGAGCCTGCGGCCCGCTCCCCGCAGCTCGCTTACGAGCGCCGACAGCGCTTCATCGCGCACCGCTTCTGCCTCGAGCCGCTGCCGGATGAGACCAATGCTGTCGGTCAGAAGCGCCGTCTCACGAATGAGATCCTCGAGAGCGGTGCCGAGGCCGGCGCGCCAGATCTGATGTGAGTCGAACTCGTCGGTGAGTCGCGCAACCGGCTGTCCGCTTTCCTTCAGGTATACCTCGAGCAGGTCGAACACGACCCCGCCCTTATCGCGTGCCGCATCAACGGCGGGGAGAATCCTGTCGCGGAGCATGTCGAGGCTTGCCGCGTTGAATATCTCGTCGCGATTAATGCGCAGCCGCTCCTCGAGCGCCGCCAGCAAACCTCGTCCACCCTTCCTCGATGATTGCGCTCTTGCCAGTCGCGACAGCAGCCTATGAAGGCCACGCCTCGTTGTGCTGGCTCCGAGGTGGGCGGCCGCCGCGTCCTCGAGGTGGTGCCCCTCGTCGATGACGAGCCGCGTATAGGGAGGAATCACTGCCGCATCCTCCCAGTTGTTCGCTACCCTGCGCACGGCGATGTCGGACATGAGAAGGTGATGATTGACCACCACCACGTTCGCCGCTGCGGCCGCGCGTCGTGCCTCGAAGAGGAAGCAGCGGTCGAAATGGGGGCACGCAGTCCGCACACAGAGGTCGGGCTCCGCAGCGACCTCGTCCCACACCTCGGTTGCCGGCGGATAAGGGAGATCGCTCAGCGACCCGTCCCGCGTTCTTCGCGACCATTCCGAGATCATGTCGATGCCGCCGCCACCATCATCGAGGAGCGATGGGCCGATGAGCTTCGCCTGCTCCAGCCTGAGAAGGCAGAGGTAATTCCGCCACCCCTTGAGCAGTGCAAAGGTCACTTCCTGTTCGTCCGCGAGGGCCTCGGCGAGGAACGGAAGATCCTTTCGAACGAGTTGTTCCTGGAGGTTGATCGTGTTCGTAGAGACAACCGTTCGCTCGCCCGTCATCGCCGACCATCTGAGCGCCGGCAAAAGGTAGCCGAGTGACTTCCCGACACCCGTGCCTGCTTCGATGAGCCCGACGCCCGTGTCGTTGTACAGGGTCGCGATGACGCGCGCCATATCCCGCTGGGCTGGGCGATCCTCGTACTGCTGCATCGCTGCGGCTATGGGGCCTGATGGACCCAGGTCGTCGGCAATGCTTTCAGGATCGAGCGACTTCGCTTCTCTGTCTTCCGCACGAAAGTCGATCATTCCTCGTGGGCCAGCCGGTACGCCAGGTTGCGGCCGGCTCCCATATCGTCAGTCAACCGCTCGACTATTTCGCGCGCGCTCATCCCCTCGGCGCGGAGCGAATTGGCTGCTGAGCGCAGCTCGTCCTCGGAGAGCTTTGCGGGAATAGACGCTGCTATGAGAATGACTATCTCGCCGCGTACCTGTCTTTCAGCGAACTGTGACGCAAGATCGCGTACCGTTCCCCTTGCGAATTCCTCGAATTTTTTTGTGAGCTCGCGGGCGACAACCGCATCGCGGGCGCCCGCGCCTGCATCGGCCAGTTCCTTCAGCGTCGCCGCGGTGCGCATGGGTGATTCGTAAATGATTCCCGTTCGCTGAAGCTTCATGATCTCCGCGAGTTTCTGGAGGCGCTCCTTTCCGCGGCGCGGCAGGAATCCGAAGAAAGTGAATTCGTCGCCGGCGATGCCTGAGCCGACAAGCGCTGCAAGAAGAGCTGACGCGCCGGGCACCGGGATCACGGGAATTCCGGCGGAGATCGCCGCCGTCACGAGTCTCGCTCCGGGATCTGACAGGAGGGGCGTGCCGGCGTCGGTGATGAGAGCGATCGATTCGCCGTCATGCAACCGCTTAACGAGCCGAGGTGTCTCGCGGGCTTCGTTGTGCTCGTGATACGGGGATGTGCGGGTGCGGATCTCGTAGTGGTCGAGAAGCCGCCGCGAGTGCCGCGTGTCCTCGGCGACAACCAGGGCAACTGAGGAGAGAACCTCGACTGCGCGGTATGACATGTCCCCCATGTTTCCGATGGGGGTGCTGACGATGAAGAGGGATCCCGGCAAGCCGGGCTCAGTCAACTGCCCGGCCGGATCATGCTGCGTGGTTTCCCTCTCAGCCTGAGCGTGTCAGGCTGCGTGGAGCTTGAACTTTGTCTCGAGCTCGGACTTCGGCACAGCGCCGATCACCTGGTCGACGAGCTTCCCATCCTTGAAAAAAAGGATGGCGGGAATCGAGCGCACGTGAAAGCGGCTCGGGGTGCGGATATTCGTGTCGACGTCGAGCTTGGCGACCTTGGCTCTGCCGGCGTATTCGATCGAGAGCTGGTCGAGAACGGGAGCGATCATCCGGCAGGGGCCGCACCATGCGGCCCAGAAATCGACAACAGCAAGCCCTTCGTGCTTCTCGATTTCCGCCTCGAAATCACTGTCAGTTACATCGACCGCATTCGACATTGAGGTTCCTCTTCGCCGGATGCTCCGGCATGATCGCTGGGTTAGTTTTGACTTCCCTGTCGACCGAAATCTAATGCAAGAAAGAGCCCCCAAAGGAACACGGATCGCGCACATCGGCATCGCGCTGGAGTCGATCGCTCCCCAGGTCGCCTTTTTACGGGAGTTAATCGGGATGGAGGATACCGCGGTAGCGGACTCCGACGGCGCACGCATCACCGCTTTCGCGGCCGGCGAGTCACTGGTCGAGCTGCTCGAGCCCGAGGGATCCGACACGCCGATCGGCCGGTTCATCGCGCGCCGGGGTCCGGGGATCCATCACATCTGCTTCGGCGTCGACAATCTGGAGGAAGCGATGGCGCGCTGTCGCGCCGCGGGTTTGCGTCTCGTCGACGAGGTCCCGCGGATCGGAGCCGAAGGCAAGCCGATCGCGTTCATTCATCCGGCGGCGACTGGAGGGGTTCTTGTGGAGCTGACGGAGAACTGACGGTCCTTTACTGACTACGGACTGCGGACGTACTGCGGACTGATTACCGGGACAACTGCGAACATCGCCTGCCAGTCCGTAGCCCGCAGTAGCCCCAGTACGCTGTCCGCAGCCCGCAATCAGTGAAGGACGCCCGCAGTAGTCCCAGTACGCTGTCCGCAGTACGTCCGCAGCCCGCAATCAGTGAAGGACGCCCGCAGCCCGCAATCAGTGAAGGAGGCCCGCCCTAGCTCCCTCTCCTGCAAAAATCCCTGACTGCCGCAATCTCCATATTGTCGACGTAATGCCGTCCGCCGGGCCCGGGGATCGTATAGAACGACGGAGTCCTGACAATGCTGCCGCGCGTCAACTCGGCGACAACGACACGGTGGCCGGCTTCTCCCGGCAGCTCACGAAGGATGCGAAATTTGTCGTGGTTGAAATAGCATTGCAGGATCACGAGCCGCTTCTCGATCTCGTCGCGGCTCATGTTGTCGCGGGCCGGGCCGCGGGACGTCCCGAACACGATGGACATCCCCTGGATATCCTCGGCGCGGACCGCCGTGAGAAAGTGCTCGACGGCTGCCTGCGGAGTAGCACCGCCGGTCAGGTTCGGATTTACCGCGACAGGCGCAGTGATTGGCGCGGCGCCGACGGGGCTGGTCGTCGTCGTTGTCGTCGTAGCCGCCCGAGTGCAGGCGGTGAAAAGAATCAGGGTCAGCAGTAGTTTCTTCACGCGGTACTCCACAAAAGTTGGTGCGAACCTACAGGGCGGTGGAAATGGCAGCAAGACATCAGCGCCTCTACGTGAACATAGACCATGTCGCGACGTTGAGACAGGCGAGGCGAGGCGCGGAGCCGGATCCCCTGGAGGCCGCGGCAATCTGCGAGGCGGCAGGCGCAGACGGCATCACCGCGCATCTGCGCGAAGACCGCCGTCACATACAGGACGCGGACGTCGAGGCGCTCGCAACTTCAGTGACGACATTCTTCAACCTCGAAGCCGCCTGCGAGGATGAAATGATCGACATCGCGTTGCGTCTTCGACCACACCAGGTGACACTGGTACCCGAGAAACGCGAGGAGGTTACAACTGAAGGAGGGCTCGACATCGCCCGGGAGCGCCCGCGTGTCGAGCGTGCTATCGCCAGACTCCGCGAGGCAGCGATCCGGGTGAGCCTCTTCGTAGATCCTGCGATCGATGCAGTGCTTCTTTCGCGCGAGCTTGGCGCCGATGCGGTCGAGCTCCACACCGGAGATTATGCGAACCGACCGGGTCACCCGGAAACGCTGAGGGCACTGGAAGACGCGGCGAGAGCAGGCGCCGAGGCAGGGATCGCAGTTCACGCCGGCCACGGCCTCACCGTACCGAACGTCGGCGGCGTTGCGCGCATTCCCGAAATCGAGGAGCTCAACATCGGGCACTCCATAATCAGCCGCTCGATAGTCGTCGGCCTCGACGAGGCCGTTCGCGAGATGCGCCTGGCAATGGACGCGGCGCGCGGAAATTCCGAGATTTGATGAGATGACTGACGAGCTGCCGCCAATCTCCGCGCTTTTCTTCGACGATCCCGGTCCGCACGTAGTGCGCGCCGGATTCCCTTCCGGGCCCGCGCGAGCTGCTTATACGCCAGCCCGCGGCCAGGAGCTTCGCGCCCTCCTGTCCACGAGCATCACCCAACTCGGGGCCGTCTCGGGCGAGATACGGCGAAAAACCCCGATCCCGCTCCCTCCACCTGTCGCGATAGACACGCTTCTTTACAGGGGCCGTGCGGCTCTCGACAGGGCCCTCGCGGTTCGAGAAGAAATCCTCGCCGCGGGGACGCCGCACGATACGCCGGCTGTTCAGGAACTGCTCGACCTGATCGTACTTGCGTCAACGGACTGACCATTGAAGCTCGGCCTGCGGGGAATCATCGGCATTGGGCTGAGCGCGGTGCTGCTCTGGTGGACCCTGAGAGACGTATCGCTCGCCGTGGTGTGGACTGAGCTCCGGCGCTCCAACGGCTGGCTTTTTCTCTGGGCGACATTCTTCTCGACGATAATCTTCCCGCTTCGCGCCCGGCGGTGGCAGACGATTCTCGAGCCGGTCGCGCCGAACCAGCCGTTCAGCGCCCTGTGGAAGGCGACAGCAGTAGGGATGATGGCGAACAACGTTCTGCCGGCGCGCGCCGGCGAAATCGTGCGCGCGTACGCGCTCACCCACCAGACGAAGGTTCCGCTCTCCACGTCGATCGCCTCGCTCGCGGTAGACAGGCTTTTCGACATGCTCGTGCTGCTCCTGCTCGCGGTCGTTGCGTTTCTCGATCCCGCCTTCCCTCGCGATGCCCAGATCGCCGGCCAGACCATAGGAAGCCTCGCACAAGGTTCAGTCGTGCTGGTAGTCCTGCTTTTCGCGGCCCTGTATTGCCTCGCGTTTTTTCCTTCGCAGATCGTCCGGATCTACGAGATCTTCACCCGCCGCATCTCACCGGTGCTCGAAGCGCGCGGCAAGGCGGTGCTCACCCGCTTCAGCGAGGGACTCAGCGTCCTGAAGAGTCCCGGCCGCTTCGCGTCGGTGCTTGCGTGGGCGCTTCTCCACTGGCTCTGCAACGCTTTTGGTTTCTGGCTCGGGTTCAAGGCGGTTGGGATCGAGCTGCCATTCTCCGCTGCGCTTTTTCTCCAGACCCTCATCGCGGTCGGGGTCGCGCTTCCTTCAGCTCCGGGATTTTTCGGGTTCTTCGAGAAGATCACGGTAGTCGGCCTGGCGATATATGGAGTCGGGGCTCCCCTGGCTACGAGCTTCGCGATCGGCTACCACATCCTGACGTTCATCCCGATCACCCTGATAGGCCTGTGGTATTTTGCCAGGCTCGGGCTGAACCTCAAGAAGATCGACAGCGCTCGCGGGGCACCTGCGTGAGCGTGGAGCGCGTGAGAATCGCTGCCCAGGCAAAGCTCAATCTCCACCTGCGCGTTCTGTCGAGAGAGGATTCGGGATTTCACTCGATCGAGACAGTGTTTCATCGCATCGATCTGGCAGACGACCTCTTGGTTGAAGTGACCCCTGGAGGCAGAACCATCGACGTCACCGGTGCCGACGTCGGGCCAGCGGAGGCGAACCTCGCGTGGCGCGCTGCCGTGGCGTACACGGGGCACACCGGTTGGCCGTCGGGCTTCCGCATCGAGCTCACGAAGAAAATTCCCGCCGGTGCAGGCCTGGGAGGCGGTAGCGCCGATGCGGCAGCTGTGCTGCGGGCGCTCAACTCAATGGCGCCGAATCCGGTTGGCACCCCCGTACTTCTCCGGCTCGCGTCAACACTGGGGTCCGATGTGCCGTTCCTCGCCGGAAGCTCGGTCATGGCACTCGCGTGGGGCCGGGGGGAGCGCATGCTGTCGCTCGATCCATTGTCGAGGCACGACGTGCTGCTCATGTCGCCGGCTTTCAGCGTATCGACCGCTGACGCCTACCGATGGCTCGACGAGCGGCTACGGAGGCTCGAGGACTCCGCAGAATCGCGGTCGGCAGATCCCTTCATTCTCGATCCGACAGAACTTTCCACCTGGACATCCATTGCGCGTTTCGCCCGCAACGACTTCGAGGCTCCGGTCGCGGAAAAGCATCCCGAGCTGCGTGAGTATCTCGACAGGCTGAGGAGCTCGCGCGCAATCTTTTCCGGAATGACGGGCTCGGGATCGACAATCTTCGGTATTCTCGACACGCCCCCCGATTACGCCAGGGTTCCGGCGGAACACCGGGAGCGTGTTACGACTACCAGAACATCTATCGACGTCTCCCAGCCAGAGCGGATCGGCTAGCGCCGTAAGCCATATTACGCAGAGGCAGGTGGTCCGACCCATCGCCCAGCGTCGGGAGCGTTGTTCACTCTGCCAGCGTGGGATAGGTTTAGCTGCCTGCCCCCTCGTCCAATGGCAGGACATCGGTCTTTGGATCCGAGAATGGTGGTTCGAATCCACCGGGGGCAATTGATGCGTTTTCTGCTTATCGCGGCGCTGGCGCTTGCGCCGGCGATCGTCTCAGCTCAACAGCCGACTCGGGCGGCCGCGCACGCCGTGGTATCCGGCGTCGCAGTCGACAGCGTGCGTGGCGGATATCTTCGCGGCGCGATCGTTTCAGTCAGCGGCACGGCATTGTCGGCGATGACTGACTCCGGGGGAAGATTCCGCATCGACAGCGTCGCGCCGGGGGTCCGGCATCTCGAGGTCATGCACCCCCTTCTCGACTCGATTGCCCTGCGCGTGAGGTCGCCCGACCGGGAGCTCCGCGCGGGAGACACTACCGTGTTCATCCTCTCACTGCCCTCGCCTGAAACCATCGTACGGGCGAAATGCACAGCAGATGAGATTTCGCGCGGAAACGCCGCGCTCGTGGGCAACGTGACTGACGCAGATTCAGGGGCCCCCGCTGAAGGGGCGACGGTTCTCGTCGAGTGGCTCGAGTATCAACTCGGCCGGAGGAGCATGAACCGTCTGCCGCACCGCCGGATAGCGACAGTCAGGAGCGACGGGAGCTACCGCGTCTGCGGAATCCCTGACGACCTCACGACCGGCGCAGTCGCTTACAGCGGCGCTGACACAACGGGCACAGTGGCGGCGATTTTTTCGCAGAAGCTTGCCGTCGTCTCGTTCAGGCTCCCTGGACCCGGCAGGCCTTCCACTGGCGTATTGGCGCCTTCGGACACTGTTGGCCTCGAGTCCGCCGGCAGGGGCACCGCCGTGCTCACGGGCCGCGTTTCTGATGCAAGCGGATCGCCGCTCGCCAACGCGCGGGTCGCCGTCGAGGCTGACGATGCCTCGACCACCACCGACAACAACGGCGAATTCCGGCTCGCCGGCCTCAGAACCGGAACCCGGGGGCTGACAGTGCGAAGGCTCGGGTTCGCGGCGAGGGATGTGCCCGTCGAGGTCAGCGCATCGGCGCCTCGCAGCGTGAACATCACCCTCGACCGGTATGTGGCGATACTCGACGCCGTGCGCATCAGCGCGATCCGCGATATAGGCCTCCAGCGGGTGGGTTTCAGCGACCGCCGGCGCGCCGCTTCCGGGAGATTCTTCGGGCCTGACGACATAGATCGCAGGAATCCCCAGCGGCTTTCGATGCTTCTCGAGACTGTCCCGTCCCTGCGGATGGGCACGAACCAGGAAGGAAAGCGCTACGTCACCAGCCGCCACAACGGGTGCGTCGCATACTATGTCGACGGCCTGAGATGGTCCTCCACCAACCCCGCTGACATCGAGATGTCGCCCGACGCCTTCCTCTCGGGCGCTGAGCTTGGCGCAGTCGAGGTTTACGACGCGATGTCAACGCCGGCGGAGTACATGAGGTTTTCGAGCCGGGGCCAGCCCTGCGCGGTCGTCGTCATATGGACGAAGTTCAAGCTGGGAGATTAGGGGTCGCGGGGAGCAGGGGATCTGACTGACTGCGGGCTGCGGACGTACTCCGGACACTGACTGCGGACGACTGCGGACAAGTTTACTGCCCGCAGTAGTCAGAGTCTCAGTTCGCAGTACGTCCGCAGTCCGCAATCAGTAGAAGCATCAACGGGGCGTCCCGAGCTTGGCACTCCCCCCCCGGCTGCGGTTAGATTACGCCCGATTGAACTGAAGTCGCTTTTTACTTAACTTTAAAGGCTATCGCTGCATGGACGGACTTTCGGTACCGAGTCACGGCTTTAAGCTGCTGGTGGGGTCGGGTAACCCGGCCCTGTCGAGCGAAATAGCCCAAAATCTCGGAGTCGATCCGGCCAAAGCGACGATCACCCGGTTTGCTGACGGTGAGATCTTCGTGCGCATCGACGAGAACGTCAGGGGCAATGACGTTTTCATTCTCCAGCCGACAAATCCGCCCGCCGAAAACATCATGGAGCTGTTGCTCCTGATCGATGCGGTGAAGCGGGCATCGGCTGCTCGTATCACGTGCGTGATGCCGTATTACGGCTACTCGCGGCAGGACCGCAAGGACCAGCCGAGGGTGGCGATCGGGGCGAAGCTCGTGGCGAACATGATCGTCGCGGCCGGAGCCAACCGGGTGCTGGGACTCGATTTCCACCAGCACCAGCTTCAGGGGTTCTTCGACGTTCCAGTCGATCACCTCTACGCGGCGCCGGTATTCGTCTCGCATTACAAGAAGAAGAAACTGCACGACCTGGTTGTGGTCGCCCCCGACGTTGGATCGGCGAAGATGGCCAGGGGCTTCGCAAAGCGGCTCGACGGATCGCTCGCGATCATCGACAAGCGCCGGCCGAAGCCGAACCAGAGCGAAGTCGTGAACGTGGTCGGAGAAGTCGAAGGAAAGGACTGTCTCCTCACGGATGACATGATAGACACCGCGGGAACGGTCGCCGAGGCCGCGCGGGCGCTGAAGGATCTCGGTGCGAAGGATGTATACGTCTGCGCCACGCACGCGCTGCTCTCCGGCCCGGCCGTCGAGCGGCTCAGCAACGCGCCGATAACGGAAGTCACGGTGACGGACACCGTTCGAATTCCGGAAGAGAAGCATTTTCCCCAGCTGAAGATTCTGTCGGTCGGTGAGTTGTTGTCAAAGGCAATCAGATACATACACAGCGAGCAGTCAGTGAGCTCGCTTTTCGAGCAGTAGTTTCCAGGAGATAATGGCATGGCGTCAGCACAACTTTCAGGAAGCGTTCGCGAAAACCGCGGCAAGGGTGTCGCCCGCACGCTTCGTACATCCGGCCGCGTTCCCGCGGTCATTTACGGACACGGTCGCGAGCCCCAGTCCCTCTCGATCGACACGCGCGAGCTCGAGAAGCTTCTCTCGCACATCTCCGCCGAGAACACCGTAATCGATCTCTCGGTCGACGGAAAAAGCGCGCGTACTCTCATCCGCGAAATCCAGCGCCATCCCTTCAAGAAGCAGATTCTTCACGTCGACTTCCAGGAGCTGGTTGCCGGCGAGAAGGTGATCGTCCGCGTCCCGATCATCCTCATGGGCGTTCCCGCCGGCGTGCGAATGGATGGCGGCATGCTCGACCAGACGCTCCGTGAGCTCGAAGTCGAGGTAGATCCGGCAAACATTCCGAATCACGTGGAAGTCGACGTGACCGAGCTCACGATCGGAAGCTCTGTCCACGTCAGCGACATCACGCTCCCCGAGGGAGTCGAGATTGTCGGCGACGAGGATGCGTCGGTCTGCGTGGTGTCCGCGCCGCGTGCCGCGGTCGAGGAGACCGCCGCGGAAGCCGAGGAAGTCTCGGCCGAGCCGGAAGTCATTCGCGCCAAGAAGCCGGACGAGGAAGAAGCCTCCGAGAAGTGATCCGGGAATAGCCCTTGAAGGTTATTCTCGGGCTCGGCAATCCCGGGCGGCAATACGAGGCGACACGGCACAACGTCGGCTGGTGGGTACTCGACCACCTGGCCGACGTTTGGCGTTTCGACGGCTGGAAGCGCGACCGGGAAGCCATGGTTACCACGGCGACGGTTGGCGGAATCCGCACGCGTCTCATCAAGCCGCTCACCTACATGAACCTGAGCGGACAGGTACTCAGGGACTACGCGCGCCGGGAGCTGTGGTCTGCGGCCGCGGACCTCCTGGTGGTAGTCGACGACGTCGCGCTGCCCGTCGGGCGTTTCAGGATAAGGGCACGCGGCAGCGCTGGCGGGCACAACGGTCTCCGAAGTATTCAGGGCGTGCTGGGAAGCCAGGATTACGCGCGGCTCCGGATTGGAGTCGGGCCGAGTGAGGAACGAAAGAATGTG
>JBBQZF010000008.1:0-34127 GCA_038208015.1 Gemmatimonadales bacterium | reverse complement strand
CTTCTTCGACGCCATCCGGCTCGCGCTCGCGCAGATACGCGTGCAGAAGCTCAAGAGCTTCTTCACGCTGCTCGGTGTCGTCATCGGGGTCATGTTCCTGATCGCCGTCGTCTCGATAGTCGAGGGGATGTCGAGCTACATGGAGCACGACTTCGTCGGGAAGCTCGTCGGAGTCAACACAATAAGCCTGAAGAGGAATGCCGACTTCAGCGACATGAACGAGGAGGAGTGGCGCGCCGCGCAGCGCCGCCCGCGCATCAGGATCACCGATGTCGAGCCGGTGATGGCCGCGCTGCCACCTGGAACGCTCTGGTCCGCCGAAGGCTACGACAACGTCCCGATCTCGTCGCAATGGGCAAGACCGGCGAACCTCGAGGCCTGGGCAGTTGAGGGCGACTACTTCAAGATCCGCGAGATGAACGTCGAAAGGGGCCGCCTGATAACGACGCAGGAGATGGCGATGGGAACTCCCGTCGTGGTGATCGGCAAGGACCTCGCTGACCGCTACTTCCCCAACCTTGACCCGATCGGGCGGCCGCTGAAAGTCGCCGGGCTCCCTTACACAGTGGTCGGAGTGGCAGAATCGCAGGGCAGCATCTTCGGGCTCTCGCTCGACCGCTTTGCCATCGCCCCTTATCGCTCGCCGCTGCGACACGTCGTAAATCGACCCCAGGTGATCGACGCGCTCAAGATCAAGATTCCCGGTGACGGCGACATCGTGGAGGCTCAGGAAGCAATCAGGCAGGTGATGCGCGGCCAGCGCGGGCTGCGCGCGGCACAGCCCGACAACTTCGCCCTCGAGACATCGGAGTCGGCCCTCAAGTTCTGGAACGACATAAAGAGCAAGCTCGTCATCGCCGGCGTCATTCTTCCCGCCATCGGACTCATCGTTGGTGCGATCGTCATAATGAACATCATGCTCGTGGCAGTAGCCGAGCGCACCCGCGAGATCGGGATCCGGAAGGCCCTGGGCGCGCGGAGGCGCGACATCATGTCGCAGTTCCTCGTCGAGGCGGCAACTCTGAGCACCGTTGGCGCAATCATCGGCATCGGGATCGGAATTCTTCTCGCGCAGTTCATCGCCGCCGTGTCTCCACTGCCAGCCACTGTCGCACCATGGTCAATCATCGCCGGCGTGATTGTCGGCGCGGGCGTGGGCATAATTTCCGGCATCTATCCGGCCAGCCGCGCGTCGAGACTCGATCCCATTCTCGCCCTCAGGTCCGAGTAAATGGGTTTTTCATCCTGGATCTTCAACCTCGGGGAAGGCGTTGGAATCGCATTCGACGCGATAAGGGCAAACAAGGTGCGCGCGGCGCTCACGATTCTCGGAGTGGCGGTCGGCGTCTTTGTAGTCGTGACGCTCTCGGCAGCTGTGCACGGGATCAATGCGAGCGTTGCGAAGGATCTCGAGTCCGCCGGCCCGACGAGCTTCTACATGTACCGTCGCCCGGTGAGCCTCACGCAGATTTGCGACGGAACCGACGAAACCTGTCCGTGGCGACGGAATCCTTCGATCACGATGGACGAAGCCCGGCGGATCGCCGCCCTTCCTGAGATTGCCGCCGTCACCGCGCACGTCGGCACCGGGGCCAAGTTCACCTACAAGGACAAGGAAGTCAGGAGCGGTGGCCTCGACGGTTACTCCGCCGGCTGGCTCGCGGCCGACGGCGGTGACATCACCATCGGGCGCGATTTCACCTACGCCGAGAATACGACGGGGGCGAACATCGTCGTCGTGAACGAGGAGATGACGAAGCGGCTCTTCGGCGAGTCGGATCCGCTCGACAAGGTGATCGACATCGACGGCAAGCCGTTCAAGGTCATCGGAGTTCACTACAACAAGGGAAGCTTTCTCGGCAAGCCGTCATCGTCGACTTCAGGCAGCGATCCGAAGGCGATAATCCCGATCGAGGCCGGAAGGCGGCATCTTGGCTTCAGGCTTCCCCGGCTCGACCTTACGATCCGGCCTCACGCTTCTGTCCCGCGTGACGAGGCAATAGATGCGGTCACAGCGCTGATCAGGGGCCAACGGGGCCTCAGGCCGAGCGCACCCGACAATTTCGCGATCGTGACATCTGACGGGCTGATGGAGATATACGACGGATTCTTCGGCGTTTTCTTCGTCATCATGATCGCGCTGTCGGCCGTCGGACTGATGGTTGGCGGAGTGGGCGTGATCGCCATAATGATGATCAGCGTCACAGAGAGAACGCGTGAGATCGGCGTCCGTAAAGCCCTTGGCGCGACGCGCAAGACGATTCTCTGGCAGTTCCTCGTGGAGGCCGCTACGTTGACATGCGTCGGAGCGTCAATCGGGCTTGCAGCCGGCTCGGCAGTCGCTTTCATGATAAACAAATTCACGCCGGTCCCGGCATCGACGCCGGTGATGGCAATCATCGCGGCACTCGGAGTGAGCGCTGTCACAGGCATCGTATTCGGAATGCTCCCCGCCGCACGCGCGTCCCGCCTGGACCCAGTGGAAGCGTTGCGCTACGAGTGACCTCAGGACGCCCGCCACATGACATTCGCGGACGTCATCCTCACTGCTTTTCAGCAGCTTCGCCAGAACAAGCTCAGGTCGTTTTTCACTTTGCTGGGTATAATCGTCTCAGTGACGTTCCTCGTCGCTGTGGTGGCGATAATCCAGGGAATGAACTCCTACGTGTCCGACAACCTGGCGGGAGCGATAGTCGGGCAGAACGCGTTTCAGGTCCGCCGCACGCCGATTCAGGTCGGGCTCTTCGACGACGAGATGATGCGGCGCGTCCAGCGGCGGCCGCGGATAACGGAATCTGACGCTCGGGCAGTGATAGATGCCGTCCCTCAGGCCGTTGCGATAAGCCTGCAGAGCGGCTTCCCGGCCCCGACAGCCGACATCAGGTGGTCAACGCGCACCCTGGGATCAGTCGCGATCTTCGGTGTCACGCCGGCGTATCAGGTTGTTCAGGACTACAAGTTCGCCTCGGGACGACCGCTTACCGATGTTGACGTCAGACAGCGCCAGGCGGTGGCCGTAATCGGCGCGGATGTCGCCGAGAAGCTCTTCGAGAATGTCGACCCCCTCGGCAAGCCGATACGGGTAATTACCGCCACTTACACGGTGGTCGGCGTAATCGAAAAGAAAGGTCGCATGCTCGGGCAGTCGTTCGACGGGTTCGTTCTCCTGCCGATCACGACATTCGAGTCGCTGTTCGGGCGCCGACGGACCACGACGATCTCGGTGAAGATGGCGACAGCCGAGGAAGTCGCTGAGGGGATGGCTCTCGCGGATGGCGCGATGCGGACAGCGCACCGGCTCAAGCCTGGTCAGGAGAGCGACTACTCGATCGAGACAGCTGATGCCCTTATAGACTTCTGGAAGAACCTCACGCGCGTGCTCTTCTCGGTGATTCCGGCGATCGTCGGAATCGGCATCGTTGTCGGCGGCATCGTGATAATGAACATCATGCTGATGTCTGTCGGCGAGAGGACGCGCGAGATCGGGGTGCGGAAAGCGCTCGGCGCGAGATCACGTGACATCCGGCGGCAGTTTCTCGTTGAAGCGATCGTGCTTGCCAGTCTCGGTGGGATCATGGGAGTGGCAACGGGATGGGGCATGGCGCAGCTCGTCGCGTTCCTGTCTCCCCTCCCCGCAAAGGTGACTGCATGGTCGGTGATGCTCGCCCTTTCGCTTGGCGCAGGCGTCGGCGTGCTGTTCGGCGTTTACCCGGCGTCGCGTGCGGCGCGCCTCGATCCGATCGCGGCACTGAGGCAGGAATAGATGCTCGCCGACCATGTCCGCAACAACGTCGCGGCTGCGATCGATACGCTGAGGGCCAACAAGCTCAGGTCGGGCCTGACGATTCTCGGCGTCGTCATGGTCGTGTCGACAGTGATGGCGATGGCGGCGATCGTCCAGGGAATCAAGCAGCAGATCGTCAGCACGATAGAGATAGCTGGCCCGACGACGTTTTACGTAGTCAAGGCATTCTCGCAGACCCCGGTCGATCCCAAAAACCCGCCCGCGTGGATCCGCGTCAGGCCAGATCTCACCGCGGGCGAGGCCCGCCTGATTGAATCACTGCCGGAGATCGGATACGCGTCGATCTGGGGCCAGGCCCAGGGCAGGCTCGAATACAAGGGCGTCCGCACGCAGAACCTCATAATCTTCGGGGCCGACGACGGATTTCCCGAGATCTATGGCGGAGACCTGATCGACGGCCGGTGGTTTACGGCCGCGGAGATGTCGAGCGGCGCGGCTGTCGCCGTGCTCGAGGAGGACGCGGCGCGGCGGATATTCGGCGGCGAGACGATAATCGACAAGCGGGTCCAGATCGGAGGCCGCCCGGCTCAGGTCATCGGGCTTTACCAGAAAGCATCGAACATCTTCGAGCCGCCAGGCCAGGCCACTGGCGCAGTGGTTCCCTACCTGATGCTGGACCAGAAATTCACCCTGGACAAGACGAACGCGGTTTATATCGCGGTAAAGCCGCGGGCAGGGGTCACGACGCCGGACGCGCAGGAGGCCGTAACTGTCGCAATGCGCGAGCATCGGGGGCTGAGGCCGGCTGACAGGAATTCGTTCGACATGATAACGCAGGACCAGATACTCGACACGTTCAACAAGATCACAGGGGTGTTCTTCCTCGTGATGATTGTCCTGTCGAGCGTCGGGCTGATGGTCGGCGGAATCGGCGTGATGGCGATAATGATGGTGTCAGTGACGAGCCGGACACGGGAGATAGGCGTGCGGAAGGCGATGGGCGCGACACGGCGCGAGATCCTGCTTCAGTTCCTCGTGGAAGCGGCGACGCTGACTGGCATCGGCGGCATCATCGGCATCGCGGTCGGGCTCGCGCTGGGCAGGGCCATAACCGCGTTCATGAACATCGACACCGGTGTTCCGATCGCGCTGACTGTCATCGCTGTGAGCGTCTCGGTGGGTATCGGAATCGTGTTCGGGATGATTCCCGCGCAGAGGGCTGCCAGGCTGGATCCGATCGAGGCGTTGCGCTACGAGTGAGGGTCGCGGCGTCACGGGCCAGGACAAGGCGCAAGACATCTCATGAGCCCATATATTCACCGCAATGCCGACAGTAGACATCCTTGCGATCGCCGCTCACCGGGACGACGTGGAGCTCACCTGCGCGGGAACCCTGATCAGGGCGGCAAGCTTCGGTCGCACAACTGCAGTAATTGACCTCACAGCAGGCGAGCTCGGCACCAGAGGCTCGGCGGAGATTCGCGGAGAGGAAGCCTCGCGCGCCGCAGCGGTGATGGGCCTGTCGGCAAGGGAAACCCTGGGACTCCCCGACGGCGGCGTCACGAACACGCCGGAGACCCGCGCGCGGCTCGCGGTGGCAATCCGGCGCTTCAGGCCGGCCGTTGTGATCGCCCCGTCGATGCGCGGAAAGCATCCCGATCATACAGTGAGCTCGCAGCTTATCCGCGATGCGTGTTTCGTCGCCGGGTTGAGCAAGGTCGAGCCCGATGTCCCGGTGTTCCGGCCGCGGAAGGTCATCCACTGCCTCGCTTACCGCGAGGACAACATGAAGCCGACGTTCGTTGTCGACATAAGTGACGTTTTCGAGAAAAAACTCGAGGCTGTCAAATGTTATGCGTCGCAGTTCGACGAAGCGATCCAGGCAGGCGAGGTATTCCCGAACGGCGAGCCTCTCTATGACATCATCAGGCATCAGGCCGCGCACTACGGGTCCCTGATCCGGACGCGTTACGGCGAACCGTTCTACACGACCGAGACCATGCGCGCCGACGACGTCGCCGCGCTCGAGGTGGCGACATTTTGAACGACGACGAGCTGACCTACCCGAAGTATCTCGCACTCGACGAGCTCCTCTCCCTGCAGCGGCTGAAGTCGGACCCGGAGCACCCCGACGAGCTGCTCTTCATAATCGTGCATCAGGCGAGCGAGCTGTGGTTCAAGCTCATCCTCCACGAGCTCGGTGCGCTTTCAAGCCGGCTTACCAGCCAGGAACCCTTCGGCGCGCTAACATCGCTCAAGCGGGTGAACGCGCTCGTGCGGATAGTCACCTCCCAGCTGACCGCTCTGGAAACACTCCCGCCGCAGCGGTTCGCGCAGTTCAGGGGATATCTCGGCACCTCGAGCGGTTCCCAGAGTGTTCAGTTCAGGGCGATCGAGGCGATCTCGGGGCTCCGCGACCAGCACTTCCTCAACGTGCTCCAGGACCACGGCCCGATTCCGCCGCTGATTCAGGAAGCTCTCGAGCAGCCCCCGCTCCAGCACCAGTTCAACCAGCTGATCGGCAATCGTGGCGTGACCCTCGAGGAGATCTACTCCGGGGAGGAGCACCCCGAACTGCAGATGCTCGCGGAAGGGCTTCTCGAGTATGAGCAGGGGTTCTCGATGTGGCGGTTCCTGCATGTCCAGCTGGTCGAGCGGATAATCGGCCCCACGACCGGGGGCACAGGCGGCACACTCGGCTCGAAGTACCTTCAGCGTACTGTGTCGCAGCGATTCTTCCCTGACCTCTGGGCGGTCAGGAGCAAGTTCTTCAAGGGATAGGCCGGGCATGAAAACCCTCTTACTTTCATAGTATGAGGCCCGACCCGGTCTATCTCGACCACGCCGCAACGACGCCAGTTCGCGAGGAAGTTTTCGAGGCGATGAAGCCGTATTTCGGCCCGCGCTTCGGGAACCCCTCGAGCACCCATCGATGGGGCCGGGAGGCCCGTGCGGCTCTCGATGAGGCCCGCGAGAGGGTCTCGACGTGCCTCGGGGCGCGCCCCGACGAGATATGCTTCACGTCAGGTGGCACCGAGGGCGACAACCTGGCGATCCTTGGTGCCTGGCGGCACGCGCGATCCACGGGCCGGAATGCCGTCGTCACGACGCCGATCGAGCACAAGGCAATACTCGGCGCCGTGCACCAGGCGTCAGCCGAGGGAGCGGAGGAGCGCATCCTCAAGGTGGATTCGAGCGGTGTCGTGATTGATGAGTCTTTCGACGAACTCGTCACGGAAGAGGTGGCGATCTGCTCAGTCATGTGGGTGAACAACGAGATCGGAACGATCCAGGATTTGCCTGGGCTCGCGACACGGGCGAAAAGGCGAGGCGCCATCATGCACACCGACGCCGTGCAGGCGTTTGGAAAAGTCCACATCGATGCCGCCACCCAGCAGTTCGACCTCCTCTCTATTTCCGGCCACAAGATCGGAGCGCCGAAGGGAATCGGGGTTCTGTTCATCCGGCGGGGAACGGGGCTCCAGCCGCTGATGCACGGCGGATCGCAGGATCGCGGGCGCCGGCCGGGGACCGAGAATGTCGCGTACTCCGTTGCCCTGGCAACCGCCGCCGAGCTGACGATCGCCGAGCACGACACGGAGTGCGCGAGGCTTCGCCGGATGCGTGACAGGCTCGAGGCCGGGATTCTCGAGCGCGTGCCGGATGCAGTGGTCCATGCACGTGGCGCGACTCGCGCGCCTCACGTGCTCAACATCTCCGTGCCCGGCACGGACTCCGAGTCGATGTTGATGGCGCTCGATCTCAAGGGAATCGCTGCGTCAGGCGGCTCCGCGTGTCAGAGCGGCAGCATCTCGCCGTCACATGTCCTGGAGGCGATCGGCGTGCGTCCGGACCTCGCCAGTGCCGCCATCCGCATGAGCATCGGCGCTCTCACGACGGATGCCTGTATCGACCGCGTGATAGAGGTCTTCCCTGCCCTTGTCCAGAAGGCCCGGCAGCTGACGCCGGCCGGGTGACGATAAAGTGAAGGAAAGAGTTCTGGTGGCGATGTCCGGCGGAGTCGATTCCTCCGTAGCCGCGGCGCTCCTCGTCGAGCGGGGCTATGACGTGGTGGGCGCAACGATGAAGCTGTTCTGCCACGGCGACGATGTGCCGGATCGTCCCTGCTGCTCACTCGATTCGGTCAACGACGCCCGCCGGGTCTGCGAGAAGCTCGGCGTGCCGCATTATGTGATAAACCTCGAGACGCGTTTCGGGCACGACGTTATCGACGACTTCGTGTCTGAGTACTCGCGCGGCCGGACTCCGATTCCCTGCGTGCGGTGCAACACGTTCACGAAGTTCAGGGATCTCGTAGCGAAAGCCGATTCGATCGATGCGAAGTGGATCGCAACGGGCCACTACGCGCGGGTTGCCAATGGCGAGCTGCGCCGCGGGCGCGACGATGAAAAGGACCAGACGTACTTCCTGTGGGGAATCGATCGCCCGGTGCTTTCACGCATGCTCCTCCCGGTGGGCAACTCGACCAAGTCGGAGACGCGGGCGCTGGCTACGAGCCTCGGACTTTCAGTCGTTGCAGACAAGCCCGAAAGCCAGGAAATCTGCTTCGTGCCCGACGGCGATTACATGAAGATCCTGCGCTCGCGGCTGGCTCCCGATGCCCCTGCTCTCGTTCCGGGCCCGAGACTCACTACATCGGGCCGCGTCGCGGGTGAGCATGCGGGATATGCCGGGTACACGATCGGCCAGCGCCGCGGACTGCCGGGCGGTTATCCCGAACCGATGTACGTGGTGGCCATCCGGCCCGAGGATCGCGCAGTCATCATCGGAACGCGCGATCATCTGCTCGGAAAGGGAATCGTCGCGCGCGAGGTGAACTGGCTTGCTGATCGTCCCCCCGTCGGGTACGCGGTGAGCGTTCGCGTAAGACATCGCGCCCGACTTTCGCCCGGCGAGCTCATACGTGTTGATGACAAGGAGATCGAAATCGCCCTCGACGAGCCCGTTTCCGCGATCACGCCGGGCCAGTCGGTTGTTCTCTACGACGGAGAGCGGGTGCTCGGCGGAGGTTTCATCGAGGCTGCGGTAAAGGATCGCCGGAATCCACTTCCTATTCTCTCCGCCTGAGCCGGCTGCCCCTACCGGGCAGGCTGGTAGATAAGAAACGGGTTGATTGGCGTCCCTCTCCACCATTCAGTGTCGTTGTCACTGCGCATAATCTGGAAATGCAGGTGAGGTGCTGTCGGATTCGCGTTGCCCGACGTTCCAACGAACCCGATGATCTCACCCTTTCTGACGGAAGCGCCCTCCGCGAGACCGGGGCGATATCCCTCGAGATGGCCATACATCAGCATGAATCGGGAGGTCCTGTCCTTCATGTAGATGGAAAGGCCTCCCGCAACGCTCGAGTGCAGCTTGACGATGGTTCCGGCGGTCGCGGCGATAGCGGGGGTGTTTCGTGGGGCCATGATGTCGATCGCGTTATGCTGCCGGGCCGATCCGCGCCGGTCATCGAAACTGTCGAGCAGGTCCCTGGCCTCAGCGCCAGCGACCGGCACCACAGGCGACTGGGCGCGCAGCGCATCTATGTCCGCCGCGCTGGCAGGCAGCGCAGCGGGCGTGTCAGGTTCCGGTGGCTCGAGGCCCACCGCGCTGTCATAGAAGAAGGAATCAGGCGCCGCCGTGACACGAGCACGCAGTGAATCCGGCGCAGCCGTGGCCTCGCGATGGAGGATTGCCTCATGGTCCGAGTCCGGCTTCGTCGAATAAAGCAGCGCACTGAAAAAGGCACCGGCGAACGTCGCAGCGTATGCCCTCATGTCCGGGCTAATATTTCATCCCCCCCGCCGCGGCGAACTCGCGCATTATCCGCTCCTGCTCCTCCGAGAGCTTCTCCGGAGCCTCGATCTTCACTTCGACTATCAGGTCTCCGACCTGGGCCCCCTTGTGAATCCCGTGCCCTCGGACCCTGAACCGTTTCCCCGACGGAGTGCCGGACGGGATGCGGATCACCACTTTTTTTCCGTCGAGCGTATTTACGCTCACCTTCGATCCGAGCGTCGCCTGCGCGATGTTGAGCGGAAGGTTCGCTATCACGTCGAGGCCCTGGCGCTGATAGAACTTATCGGGCTTGACCGTGAACGTGATCAGGAGGTCGCCCGGAGGACCGTTTGACGAACCTTTTCCGCCCTGCCCCTTGAGCCTGATCTTGGACCCGGTGTCGACGCCTGGAGGGACGGTGATCAGCACCTTCTTGCGCGTGCGCACTTCGCCGGCGCCGCTACACGTTCCGCATGGCTGGGAAGGAACCTGGCCGCGGCCGAGACAGACCGGACACGGACGGTTCACCGCGAACCCTCCCTGACCGAATGACACTGAGCCCCGCCCGGAGCATTCGGGACAGGTCTTCATCGATGCGCCGGGCGCAGCCCCCGAGCCGCGGCATGTCGCGCATTCCTCGTTCACCTCGAGCTCCACTGGTACCTTCCCGCCCCGTGCCGCTGTCCTGAACGGGATCTCGAGGCTCGTCTCGATATTCTGCCCGCGCTGGGGACCGGTCGGACGAGACTGGCTGCGCCCTCCTCCACCAAAGATCGATCCGAACAGGTCGCCAAGCCCGCCGAGGCCACCAACGTCGAAGTCCTGGTAGTTGACGTTCGAGCTGGCGCCGGCCTGTCCGCGCGTGGCCGGCCCGCTCCGAGGAGCGCCCCCGCCGAAGCCGCCGAACCCGCTGAACGCGCCAAGGCGACGCATCTCATCGTATTGCTTCCGCTTCTCGACATCGCCGAGAACGTTATTCGCCTCCGAGATCTCCTTGAACCTGTCCGCGGCTTTGGGATCGCTGGCGTTAGCGTCCGGATGGTACTTCTTGGCCAGCTTGCGATATGCCTTCTTTATCTCGTCCTGGGTCGCTGTGGACGGAATCCCAAATACCGCGTAGAAGTCCTTGGTCGGCGGCATTTACCTTCGGCTCAGCGGGAGCCGGAGTGCTGGCGGACGACAACCCGCGCCGGCCTCAGCAGCTGGCCCTTGAAGGTGTATCCCACCTGATAGACCTGGGAGACAGTCCCATCGAGGTCGGCGCTCTCGGCAGGCTCTGTCGCCACGGCCTCGTGGAGCGATGGATCGAATGGAGACTCGACGGGGTTGACGGGCTCGAGCCCCGCGGCGCGAAGCTGTTTCTCCAGCTTCTTCTCGACCATGTCGACACCCTGAACTACCGTCGCGCATTCGGTGACGGCCGGGTCGAGGTCGGCGAACCGCGAAATGTCGTCGAGCGGATCGAGCAGCTGCCGCACGAGTTCGGACTGCCCGCGAATTTCTGCTTCGCTCCGCTCCCTGAGCGTGCGCTTCCGGAAGTTGTCGAACTCCGCCGCGAGTCGAAGGAACTTGTCGCGCTCGGTCGTCAACTCCCGCTGGAGCATCGATATCTGCTCGCTGGCATCAGCCGTCTCGATGTTGTCCGCTGCTCCGTCCGAAAACCCTGAGCCGGGTTCAGTATCCGTCAGCCCGTCGAGCTCGACGTCGGCTGGATCGGTGATGTGCGAATCGCTGGTGTTGCCGGTGCTCTTTTTCATGCTCTCAATTTAACCCGATTGAAGTGCGCGCCGAACCATGTCGAGGGCTGCCTGTGCCGAGCGCTGCCTCACTTCCTCCCGAGTGCCGAAAAGGCGAAGGCAGGCGGCCCTAGTATCCACGCCGTCGATCGCGACCCAGACCATGCCGACCGGCCTTGTCGCAGTTCCGCCCCCCGGCCCGGCGACCCCGGTTATTGCGATACCGATATCTGTGCCAAGGTGCTCCCTGACCGACTTGGCCATCGCCGCAGCCACCTGCTCGCTTACAGCGCCATGCTCCTCCAGGTCCGCATCGGTCACCCCGAGCAGCTTCCGCTTCGCCGCGTTCTCGTAAGCAATGACTCCGCCAGCGAAGACGTCGCTCGAGCCCGGGACAGCCGTAAGCCGTGCGCCCAGCATCCCGCCGGTGCAGCTTTCCGCAACCGCGATGCGCATGCCGCGACGGCGACTCATGTCGAGCACAACTGCCGCGAGGTCGTCTTCCCCCTCGCCGAACACATATCGTCCCGCAGCCGCGCGAAGTTTCAACATCGCCGACGCGAGACTCGAGTCGGCGGCCTCGGGGGAATGCCCCCGTGACGTGATACGCAGGTCGACCCCGTCCACACCCGGAAGAAACGCGACTCCCATTCCGTCGACGCTCTGGGAGAGCTCGCCCAGTTGATCCGCCAGGGCCGACTCCGCCACCCCGGTCGTGCGAAGCGAGCGCGACCTTATCACCTCGCGCGCTCCGCCCGCGGATGCAAGCCGGGCAATTCTTTCGAAGAGCTCGTCCGCGAACAGCCCACGCATCTCCCGGGGAACTCCCGGGAGCATCGCCACCCACCCGCCCCTTTCATCCTCGAGCCATATTCCGGGAGCTGTGCCGTGGCGGTTCGGCAATATCACCGCGCCCTGCGGAATCATTGCCTGCGCGATGTTCGACTCGGGAAACCCGCCGGGACGCTTGAGGCGTGCCCATCGCTCCTTCATCCCGTCGACGATCGCCTCATCGCGATACAGCGTCCGGTCGAAGATCTCGGCGACCGCGGCTTTCGTCTTGTCATCCGCCGTCGGGCCGAGGCCCCCGGTCGTTATCACGGCGCCGGTCCTGGCGATCGCGGCCGACACTGCCGCCGCTATGTCGCTGGCGTCGTCGCGGACCGTTGCGCGCCAGCTGACCTCCACGCCGATCGCCGCGAGCTCGCGCGCGAGCCAGGCGGCATTCGTGTCGATCGTGAACCCGAGGAGAAGCTCGTCCCCGATGGTGACGATCTCGATTTTCACGGATCAGCCGGAGAAGACGCTGCCGTACCGCTTGATGTAGAGGTACAGCGAGTAGATCGTCAGCACGACCGCTGCGGCCATGGTGGTAAGCCCCACGAACGCATTGAGATAGGCAAAACCCTGCCAAGCCGGAGTATCCCATGAATTCCGCGCAGCGAGCGTAGCGGCGAAGAACCAGAAGTAGGCGGAGCCGACCCACGTCCACTGGAGTCCGGTCTTCCATTTCGCCGGACCTATGGCGGCGATCACCACGCCGCGCCTCGCAGCAAGCTGGCGGAAGACCGTCATGAACAACTCCCTGCCGAGAACTATCGCGACTATCCACCATGGCAGGCCTACGGGGCCGAATGGCGTGTCGAAGGGAAAACTGTGAGCGGCGTCGAACGATTCCCTGCCCGGGGCGAGCCGGTCGGACGGCGGGGACATCAGCACGAACATCGGGATGAGAGTCGCGAACAGGAGAAGCTTGTCGGCGAGAGGATCCAGCAGCCTGCCGAGGTCGGTTTCGAGATTATGGCTGCGCGCCAGCATTCCGTCCACGTAGTCTGAAACGGCGGCGACGATGAAAGTGATGAACGCCGCCATTCGCGCGAAGGGTGAGCCGATGAATGGAAGCGCCGCGATCAGTGGCGCGATCAGAATCCTCCCAATCGTAATCGCGTTGGGCAGATTGAGAGACAAGTCAGGCGAGGGCCTTGAGGACGAGCTTGCTCACTGCCTTGAGCGTGTCGAAGACACCGTCTCCGTCGATCGCCACTGCCTCGAAGTACGAGGCACGCTCCACCCACTCTCCCGTCGGCAGCTGGTCGATGAGGTTCTCCCCGGCGTGGTATGGATCGGGTGTGATCCGTGCCTTTGCCGGCTCGGCATGCTCCCAGCCGGGATTGAGTGCCGCCTGGAGGTCGGCGACCGGGGCCGCGTTCGGCAGGTCGCGCTTGTTGTACTGAATCACGAAGGGGATTTTCGTGAGATCGTAGCCGTACTCGGCCATGTTGTCGTAGAGGTTCTGCATTGACTCGAGATTCGCTTCCATGCGCTCGATCTGCGAATCCGCCACGAACACTACGCCGTCGACGTTCTTGAGAATCAGCTTCCGGCTCGCGTTGTAGTAGACCTGTCCGGGAACCGTGTAGAGGTGGAAGCGGGTGTTGAACCCGCGGATCGTGCCAAGGTCAACAGGCAGGAAGTCGAAGAAGAGGGTGCGCTCGGTTTCAGTCGCGAGCGATATCAGCTTGCCGCGAGTGTCCGGCTTCACCTTGCCGTAGATGTGTTCGAGGTTCGTCGTCTTTCCGCCCAGACCTGGGCCGTAATAGACGATCTTGCAGTTTATCTCGCGCGCCGCATAGTTGATCATCGACATCGCAGTTCTATCTCCTTACCAGTTGAACAGCTCGTCGATCTCGTCGCCGGCGCCGGCGAGGATGTTCGGCTGCGTGGTGCTGCTCTCCCGCGCGCGGGAATAGGCACGATCGAGGTGTGCAGTCAGCTCCTCCACCACCGGCTTCATCTTGAGCCTGACGAGTCCGATCGGCGTGCGGTTGTCGAAAAGTGTAACGAGTATGAGGCGGCGCGCGACGTCGGCGACGTACATCGACTCCTTCTCGCCCTGGTGAAACAGGGTGGTGAAGTCGGTTTCGCCGATCAGGCGCGCAAGCTGGTCGTTGGCACTGAAGTCCGCGGCGGTAAGGGTGGCGAACACCATCGGATCAAAATTGAGCGGCTGGCCCATGGTCGCCACCAGCTGCCCCGACCGGTCGGCAATGAGGGCCGAATGAGCCCCCGTGTCGGCAAGAAATTTGTCGACGGATTTCGTGAGAGCCGAGAGGTCTTCTTCGTCAAAAGACCACGTTGCGGCGCCGGGCGTCGTCACGGGTTCAGGCCAGTGTCGATTCGATGCTTCGCATCAGCGCCACGCCGCGCTCGCGGAGTACCGGAGTGCGCTCCCACGCGATGTATTCGCGAAGAAGCCGGAGCGTTCCCATCGAGGGCCGCGTGCGGAGATAACTGAGCGCGGCGAAACGCCGCAGCGGACGCCCGCTGAACAGGTCGCGGCGGTACTGGCGCTGCACATGGCTCCATGCGAGCGCGCCACAGGCGAGCCCGGCAACAAAGCCGAGTCCGGCAAGCTGGCTGTTACGTCCGCTCATCACATGGCCCGCCGTGCGGATAATGCCTGCGCAATGGTCACTCCGTCAGCATACTCGAGGTCTCCACCCACCGGCAGGCCGCGCGCAATGCGGGTGACGGTAAGATGGTATGACGACAACTTGCGCTGAACGTACAGCGCAGTCGCCTCGCCCTCAATGCTCGGATTTGTCGCGATTATCACTTCCTTGACGATCCCGCCTGCCACCCGGCTCTCGAGCTGGGGAATCGTGAGGTCGTCTGGGCCTATTCCGTCAAGCGGGGAAAGTCTCCCGCCGAGCACGTGATAGAGCCCCCGGAACTCCCCCGCGCGCTCTATCGCGCCGATGTCCGAGGCTTCTTCGACCGCGCAGATTATCGCAGCATCGCGACGGACATCGCGGCAGATCGCGCAAACTTCCTCTTCGGTGAGGTTGAAGCAATGAGCGCACGGCTTTACCCGCTCGGCCAGAGTCACGAGCGCGTCGGCCAGCCGGCGCGACTGGTCAGGCGACTGCCTGAGAAGATGATATGTCAGCCGGAGCGCGGTCTTCCGCCCTATTCCTGGTAGCCTGGCAAGCTCGGACGCGAGTGAATCGATTGCCGACACGCTAGAACGGGAGCTTGAACGGCAGGCCCATGCCGCCGGTGAGCCGGGACATCTCCTGCTTTGCCAGATCGGCCGATTTCTGCTGAGCATCACGCAGGGCAACCATTAGGAGGTCTTCGAGCATCTCTACATCTGAGGCGTTAACTATTGACGGGTCAACCCTCACCTTGGTAATCTGGCCCTTCCCGTCAGCGTCGACGGTCACCATGCCTCCGCCCGAGCTTCCGCTGACGCTCATTCCAGCAAGCTCTTCCTGGATCTTTTCCAGGCGGCCCTGCATCTGCTGAGCCTGCTCAAGGATCTTCGAGAAATCTGCCATCGCGTTACCTGGTTCCGTGGGTTGGCGTTTCAGTCGAGCAGGTCGAGATCGAGCTCGCGAACTGCGGCGTCGAGTACGGGGTCCTGCGCACGAAGCATGCGAAGCCTTTCTTCATTCACTGCCTCTGTCGTGAGGCGCGCCGGCCTCGTGGCACTGTTTGCGGTTTCCTCGAGCTTCGCTTTCCAGTCCGCGGCCGGCGGTGCATCCAGTCGCTGCTGAGGCGCGGGCGGCGTGATTCGAACCGGGGGGGTCGGCGGCACCCTGACCGCTGCCGACGGCAGGTCTGCGATCGGCGCCACCGGCGAGGCATCCGCCTTACGGACGCGGCTATCGTGCACCGGAGAACCTGTCGGTTTCACTTCCGGCGGCCTCGGGGCGCTGCCTCCGCCGCCGAGCGTCTTCAGCACGTCCTCGATGGAGACTGCCCTGTCGAGAAGGGCAAACCTCACGAGAAGCATCTCGACGAGTAGTTGCTGCTGGGTGCTTCTCCTGAATTGCGGCTCGATCGCGCTCAGCATCGAGAGCATTCTCACGAGATCACCAGCCGAGAAGTCGTCGCGGTGACTTTCGAGGGTGTCGAGGGCGTGCTTCGACACGCCCAGCATGCGCCCGTTGAGAATAACGGCGAGCTGCGCCCGTATCATGTCGCCCAGTCCCGACAGGAAAACTCCGAAGTCTACGCCTCCGTCAGCGAGCCGTGCCACAGCGTCGAACACGTCGCCCGCGCGCCTCCCTGCGATTATCGCGATGATGGCGAGATACTCATCCTCGGGAACGAGGCCGAGCGCTTCCCGCACTCGATCGGCGGTGATCTCCGCTTCGCCGATCGAGATCACCTGGTCGGTGAGCGAGAGAGCATCGCGCATCGAGCCGTCGGCGGCCCGCGCGATCATCGAGAGAGCGTCGGCGGTCGCCGGAATCGCTTCGGAAGCCAGCACCGCCTCGAGCCGCGCCGTGATCTCGGGAAGGCCGATGCGCTTCAGGTCGAAGCGTTGAAGCCGGCTGAGGACCGGCGCTGCAGCCTGGGCAATTTTCTGCGGGTCGGTCGTGGCGAAGACGAAGACGACTCGCGGTGGCGGTTCCTCGAGGATCTTGAGGAGCGCGTTCCATGCTTCCCGGGTGAGCATGTGCGCTTCGTCGACGATGTAGACCTTATAACGGTCGTCGCCCGACGGCGCGTACATCGCACGCTCTCTCAGCTCGCGCGCATCGTCAACTCCGCGGTTTGATGCGGCATCGATTTCGACAACGTCGAGGCTCGAGCTGCCGCTCCAGATGCGCTGGCAGGACACGCAAGCGCCGCACGGCTCGCCATCGGGAGACCTGTCCTCGCAATTGAGCGCCATTGCCAGCACTCGGGCGAGGGTGGTCTTTCCGGTTCCGCGCGGACCGCAGAGCAGGTATCCGTGGGCGACCCGGCCGCGGGCGATTGCGCCGCGGAGCGTGTCTGACACGTGAGACTGCACCGCTACGCCGGCGAAGTTTCTTGGTCGGTATTTCCGGGCGAGGGCGAGCGACATTTGGGAGGGAAGATACCCCAGGCCTGACGGAGCAACGCAAGGCACCACATGCCGCTGCTACCTTCGGGGTCCTGACGGAGTTAGCGGGCTTGTGCCCTCCGGGACCTGGGGCAACCCTAAATATAGCGCCGGGGGATGAAAAAAGCCCGTCACCACTGGGATGACGGGCTTTTTGGCTGCTGTGAATATCAGAAGCAGTATTATCTCTTGATGTCGATGTCGGGAACCTTGACTGAAACCGTGTCGGTGCCGACTTCAACGCTGGGTACGTTCAGCGTATCAGTGACTGTTCCGACCACCGGCTTCTCGACTTCCAAATCACCGCTTTCAGTCTTGCTGCATGCGGTGACCGCGACGGCCAGCATGGCCAGTCCAATGAGCTTACGCACGAGACGCCTCCCAGAAGTTAGTTGAGCCGCACGGTGCGGCCACAGCGGTCCCTGTTGCAACTTCTCGGCCGCAATTTTCAGTCCTCGAACGCCTCCCGCTGCAGTCGCCTAACTCTGCGTAGCTCATAGACTTGCGCCACTTCCCCACCCAGAATGAAGATGATCGAGGCGTAATAAGTCCAGACCACAACGATAATCAGGGCCGCCAAGGTTCCCGAATACAGAGATCCCGGGTTGAACGAAACCACATAGGCGCCGAACGCCCGCTTCGCGATCTCGAGCAACAGGCTCGTGAACAGAGCGCCGACCAGCGCCATCTGCCACCGTACCTTCCGGTTAGGCAGAAACTTGTAGAGCGACCAGAACATCAGGACTATAAAGAGGAAGGCGACGAGCTGACCGATATTGTACTCCAGCGCGCCCATCATTCCCTGCCTCACGCCCAGCTCTCCGAGAAAAAGGAGCCCGCGCGTCGTTGCCAGCGCGAGGTACGCGTTGAGGGCGGTGTAGGCGACGATCAGCAGCGAGGACACGACTGTTATCTGCACGTCGAAGAGCTTCCCGGCAACGATGCCGCGATCCGAGTCGATGTCGAATATCAGCCCGAGCACGCTGCGGAGCGACCCGAACAGACGCGTCGAAAACCAGATGAATCCTATGACACTGTAGATCCCGATCGCCTGGCGTGACCTGACTATGTCAACGAGGATCGTTCCCAGCGGAGATTGTTCGCCGGACGGATTCGGCGGAAGGAACCTGTAGACAATCTCGTTGATCTCAGCCGATGAGACATCGGCCGAGTGATTCAGCAGGTAGCCGAGGGCGGCGGCGATGAGGAGGACGAATGGAACTGCGGCGAGCAGGAGGTTGAAGGCGATCCCGCCCGCCAGAAAAAAAATGTTGTCTTCGCCGCTGTTGTCCCAGACGCGGGTCGCGTAGTCGCGGAGCGTCCAGCCGATCCTGATATGGAACGGCCGCTTCGCCACTAGGTCTCTTTGTAGGCGGCCTTCGTCTCCGCTATGCGCTGCTCCAGCTCCTCGCGCGCCTGCTGCGCAGCGGCACGACCTGCATCTACCGCGTTCGTGACCTGGCGTCGCTTGATCTCGACGGCCTGCCTGGCGGAGTCGATGCCGCTTTCCACGCTGTCACGGGCCTGATTCAGCCGCTGTGAAACGTTATCGGTGACCTCGGACACGAAATCCTGCGCCTGGTCACCGACGCGTCGCGCGCGGCGCTGAAGTTCACGCCTCGTCTCCTGTCCGGTGGTTGGCGCGAAAAGAAGCGCCAGCCCGGCGCCGACGGCCAGCCCGGCGATAAAAGCCCCAACACCGGGCTCGCTTCGCTCGATCACCACAAAAGGCCCTTCGTCTTCCCAGTCGTAATCAGACATCTCTCGTTTCCTCAGGTTCATTTCTTCCGAGCTTTGGGCTTCGTAGCCGCGGGCCGCGACGGTCGCGGAATTTTCGGCGCCGAAGCGACTTGAGCCGCCGGCTTCGGGCCGCCATTTGTGCGAAGTATCTGCTCGATCTCCTTCTTCACTTCTTCCGGCGAAATGCCGACGATCTTTCCGGTTCGCACAGCGTCGCCGCCCGTGGAGGCGAAAGTGCGCAGCACCAGCTGTCTTCTCGTATCCGCAAGCGTTGCGCCCGCCGGTACCGACATCGCCGCGGCATACTCCCCGGTCCTGATATGGCGGGGCATTATGTCACCCGAAGTGATCACGTCGCCCTTGGCCATGATCACCGCGCGCTCGACGGCATTCTTCAACTCGCGCACGTTGCCCGGCCAGTTGTGCGAGATGACCCAGTCCCACGCCGGTTCGTCGAAGCCCTTTATCTTCTTCCCGTTCTGCTGCGAGAACCGACTGAGGAACTCGTCGGCGAGGAGCTTGATGTCACCGGCGCGATCCCGGAGGGGCGGGAGAAACACTTCCACGACAGCGAGACGATAGTAAAGGTCCTCACGCAGCTCGTTCTCCGCCAGCGCTTTCTGGAGATCCCTGTTTGTCGCGGCAACAATTCGAATGTCGACCGCAATCTCCTTCTTTCCGCCGAGGCGGCGGATCGTCCGCGTCTCGATCGCCCGCAGGAGCTTGACCTGGATGTCAGTCGCCATCTCGGCGACCTCGTCGAGGAAGATCGTGCCGCCATGCGCCATCTCGAAGGCGCCGGCCTTCTCGTTCACCGAGCCGGTGAACGCGCCCTTCTCATGACCGAAGAGCTCGTTCTCGAGAATGTCCTTGGGGAGGGCTGCGCAGTTCAGCGCGAAAAATGGTCCCCTTGCCCGGTCACTCCTTGTATGAAGTGCGCGAGCCACGAGTTCCTTGCCGGTTCCGGATTCGCCGAGGATCATCACGCTCGCGGTCGATGAGGCGACTGCGTCGATGATCTGGTAAACCGACCGCATCTCCTCCGACTGTCCGGTGAGATCGCTGAAATGCGTGAGCCCCTCGAGCTTCGATGAGAGCTCGCGGTTTCTCTCCTGAACGTTGAACTTCTCGAGGGCTTTCGGTATGAGCGCCTTGAGGCGATTCAGCTTCTCGGCGCTGAGCGGCTTCTCGATATAGTCATACGCTCCTTCGCGCATCGCCTGTACCGCAGAATCGACCGTGCCCTGCCCTGTCACGATTATGCACTCGGTCGGGATCGCGAGGCGCTGCAGCTCCTTGAGCAGTGCAAGGCCGTCGAGCTTCGGCATCTTGAGGTCGGCGAGCACTACGCCGAAGTCGTCGGCGCTCAGCTGATCGAGCGCCTTCTTACCATCCGGAGCGACGGCAACGTCATAACCCTCACCGCTCAGAATCGCGCTCAGCGCGTTCGTCATCGAAAGCTCGTCGTCGGCGATCAGGATTTTTGCTTTTTTCATTCAGTCAGGCTCTGACGGTAATTGCGATAGGGCGCGTTTTCTTCGACATCGATCTGCTGCGTGACTCAGGACACGGATCGAGCAGAGGGGCGCAGCGAAGCGCGTGTCTCTAGCGGGCTTCCGAGTCGGCACGAACCCTTAATATAACCGATGACTCGGACGCATCGACGCTCAGGTCCGCCCTGTCAGCGAGTGCCTTGAGAGCGCGCCCCGCGCGCTCCGACTCACCGGGCATCGCCTCGATCCGTATCCCCCCGTCGTCAGTGAGCCTGCAGCGCAGCAGGCCGTCGGGACCCACCGCTCCAACGACGAGGTTGAGGAGCGCTATCGCTGCTTCGGCGAGCTTCACCGACTCCTCGGACTGGCTTACCGACTGCTCGAGGAACGGTTGAACCGTCGGCTCACTCGAACGGCTCCGAACGACTTCGAGATTCACGACCAGCGCGTTGAGCGAATTTCTGAGCTCATGTCCGGCCGCTCGGGCGACCTGCGAGAGCACCGAAACAGTTCCGGCGGCGTCGCCCCGCGCCAGGTCAGTCACTGAGATCGGCGTCATCCGGAGCCGCGGCGACGGTAGCCATTCCCTCGTGCGGCTGCGTGCGATGCTGGAGGACAGGCTTCACATGGACCGCGACGTCGCGCGCAGTGCCAGCGATGCCAAGCTGGTTGAACAGGAAACCGAACTTGGCATCGTATGCCGAGGCCAGCTCCGCCTTTACGTCGTCATCGAGATCCCAGAACCGCCGCTTGAACGGCCCGAGCGCCTTCTTGCGCGTTTTGTAGAAGAACTGCTCGTCGGAGTCGGTCTCCTTGCGCTCGTCCTTCGCGTTCCCGCGCAACCACTCGTACACCTCGTCGCGCAGCGCGGGAGGAAGACGGTCGTAGAGCATCGTCTGAAAGTTCGTCGCGAGGTGTATCTCGGCCGTCTCGGTCCGGGGGAAGTTGTGGAACGCAGTGTCGGGAAGTGTCGACGCTCCATGCTGCACGGCGCCGGAGAGCCCGTACTCTTCGCGAGCAACAGCGGAAAGGCGCTCGAGAGTCCCGAAGTCTATCTGCACATCGGCGATTGTGCCGTCGGCGAGGACGACCCCTCCATGCGTGGTCCCCGACTGCACGCTGATCTTCGACAACCCGGCAACGCCCGGCGCGATTTCCTGCAGCGTCCGGTTAAATCCCTGCATGTAGGCATGCAGCTCCTCGACTGTGCTGTTCTCGGTCCCTACCTCTCCGATTTCGCCGCCAAGCGATATGTCGATCCCGTCAGGCTGAAGGTCCCTTACGAATTCGGCAAGCTTTGCCGCCTCCTCGTAGTTGAGGCGTTGCTGCTCGTCGAGATTCGGCCTCGACAGGTCGACGAGAGTAGATGTGTCGATGTCGATGTTGTAGAAGCCTGCGGCGACAGCTTCTCGTATCAGCTGCCGGACCGCCTCGACTTCCGTTTCAGGATCCGCTGCGAATTTCTTCGCGCTCACCTGAAAGTGGTCACCCTGAATGAACAGCGGGCCGCGCCACCCTTCGCGAAGCGCGGCAGCCATTACGACTGCCACATACTCCGAAGGCCGCTGATCAGTGTAGGCAATCTCGGACCGCGCTATCTCGCAGATGAACGCGCCTGCCTCGAGCTTCATCGCGGTCCGGAACATCGACCGCGCTGTATCGTAAGTCATCCCCCGGATGTTGATCGCCGGCACGGTATAGCCGCCCGTTTCCCCGCGTCCGCGCGCCTTGTAAAGCTCGTGAATCGAGGAAGGCACGACGCCTGCCGCCTGTCCCGTTTCCCAGATCAGCCAGCGCGCGTAATCCCGCGCATCCTGGTCGCCGAATACGGCGGCGCGCACGAGCTCATCCATTTTCCCGGAGGCGATCGCGCCGTCGTCGGTGATCTTCACCCGGCCGTTCTCGACGCTCACAGCGCCCTGCATCAGTTGTTCGAGCATAGTAACCGGAAGGTCGCCGGGCGCGGCGGCAGAGGCAAGTGTTCCAGCCCCGGCAGCTCCAATCCGCAAGGTGCAAACTGCAACTGCCCTTTTACATTTGGCGGATTAAGCGGATCAGGCTGTGTTGTTCCACCCCGAACAGCGGATTTAAGGTTTTACACAGGCGCTGACCGCCCCGCGCCCCCCTGCCGTTGCGCGGTATCTGCGAGATCCGCTCAAATCCGCCAAATGTAAAAAGGAGTGGTAGTTGAAGTTGTTGACGCTCGACCGTCAAACGCTCCAGCGAGGGTCCGGTGCAGGAAGTGAATCCCATTCCCGTTTCGCCTCATCGGCACCCGGACGGCCGAGCAAGGCGTAGGCGAACTGCTTGCCCAGCTCCACGCCCGGCTGGTTGAACGCGTCGATGCCGTAAAGCTCACCCGCGTAGGCGGTGGCGAGCTCGAAGAGCATTATCAGTCCCCCGACGTGCCATTCGTCGACGCGCTCTAGATGAATCGTGAGATTGGGGCGGCCCCGCTTGGCCAGCGCCCCGGCTGTCGCCTCCCGCTCCACGGCCAGGAGCTCGCCGAGGGAATGGCCGCCGAGATACCCCAGTTCCTTCACATGACTGAATCCGTGGGGAACCGTGACGTTCGTGCCCGGCTCGGCAACCGCCAGCAGGGTGACGACCTTGTCCTCGGGGCCTTCCATGAAAAGCTGGACCTGGCTGTGCTGGTCTGTCGCTCCGAGCGCCGCAAGCGGAGTCTGGCCGACATGCGTTCCGTCGGGCCTCCGCTTTCCGAGACTCTCGGCCCAGAGCTGAACGAACCATGCGGCGAAATCCCGCAACGGATCGGAATAGGGCATCAGCACATTGATCCGTTTTCCGCGGCCAGTGTCTGCAAGCCACTGAAGGGTGGCGTAAACGCCAGCCGGATTCTCTGACAATACGGCCGACTCGCAGCGGTCAACCATGTCCCTCGCGCCTGCGAGGACGCGCGATACGTCAATCCCGACGAGCGCTGCGGGAAGCATTCCCACAGGTGTAAGCACGCTGAACCGACCGCCGACTCCAGGCGGGATGTCGAGCGCCGGGACGGAAAGCTCTGCCGCAAGTGGCCTGAGGGCGCCCTGAACAGGGTCAGTGATAAAGACGAAATGATCGGCGAGGGAGAGCTGCGCTCTGCTCACCAGGTCGTGCGCGACGAGAAACTGCGACATCGTCTCCGCGGTCCCACCCGACTTCGAAGTCACGACAAACAAGGTTCGCGCGAGATCGAGACGCGACAACAGCGCCGCGATAGTGACGGGGTCCACGTTGTCGAGAACATGAAGCCGCGGCCTCCCTTCCCGTGCGCCGTCGTCGAGAAGGTTCCACCCCGCCGGCGCCAGGGCTGTGCGAAGCGCGATGGGCCCGAGCGCAGATCCGCCGATTCCAAGAACGACGACGTCGGAATACCTGCCCCGCGTGCGCCGGGCGAACTCTGTCGACTGCTTCTCAAGCTCGACGTCGCTGACGGCGTCGGCGAACGCCACCTTCCCCGATTCGCGAAGGCGCGCGAAACCCGCATGAGCGGCGGCGAATGCTTCACCCGCCGCGCCCCAGTCAGCTTCTTCGATTCCGCCAGTGGCGGCGCCAATCATGTTCGAGTAGTCGATGCGGATCGTCATGATTCTCAGTCGATGCGAATTGTCAGGCCATCGAATGCCGGACTTATGCCGCGAGGCAACTCGGCCTCGAGGTCGGCGTGGAAGTTGTCGTGCGTGAGGTGAGTCAGAAACGTCCGCTCGGCGCCGATCGAAGCGGCGGCAGCGACGGCCTCAGGGATGCTCAGGTGAGTCGGATGGCTACCGCGAAAGAGGGCATTTATCACCAGGACGTTCGTCCCGCGCAGCGCTTCGACCAGCTCATCGGAAACCGACTTCGCGTCGGTGATGTACGAGAGTCCGCCGATCCTGTAGCCGAAGACCGTGACGGGACCATGCGGAACCGCGAAGGGAAGGACTTCGACACCGGCGATCTCGACGGCTTCCCTGTCGCGAAGCGCGACGGCGCGACCCTCAGGCTTCGACGTTCCGGGCAGGGGCCTGATCTTCTCGTCGAAGATGTAGTGAAACCGGTGAGCGAGCCGGGCCAGGGAATCCTCCGGCCCGTACATATCGAGCGGGGCCGAGCGGCGGATGGAGAGCGACCTTACATCGTCGAGTCCGTGCGCATGATCGGCATGATCGTGCGTGAAGAGAACTGCGTCGACCCGATCGACATTGGCGGCGATGAGCTGCAGCCGAAGCTCCGGAGGTGTGTCGATCAGAAGCCTGGCGCCGTTGTCGCTCTCGACTATCGCGCCGACGCGGGTGCGCTTGTCGCGCGGGTCGGGGGAGTGACAGACATCACAGCCGCAACCTACCTGCGGGACACCGTAACTCGTCCCGGTGCCGAGAAACGTGAGCTTCACACCACTTCGACCTTGAGGAGATTCGTCGTGCCTGGTGTGTCGAACGGAACTCCGGCAGTGACGACGATCCGGTCGCCCCGGTTTGCCAGCTTCCTGCTGACCACGACGTCCCTCGCGCGCTCCATCATCTCGGCGTAGGTGTCACAGTGCGGAACAAGTGCCGGGATCACGCCCCATACAAGTGTCAGCTGGCGATACGTTCGCTCCTGGTCGGTCAGGACGAGAATCGAGACACCGGGGCGGTGCGCCGCGACGACGCGCGCGGAGAATCCACTCTTCGTGAAGACGACCACGAGCGGAGCGTGAAGCATTCCGACGGCAGCGGTGGTGGCTGCGGCGATTGCGACCTCGGTTGCGACAGCCGACTCGGAGTCGCGAGGCACGCGTCGCGGGCCGCGCGCGACCGGCGGGTGCATCTCGATCTGCGTGATTATACGCCGCATGGCCTCCACGGCGAGCCGCGGGTAGGCTCCTGCTGCAGTCTCGGCCGACAGCATGACGGCGTCCGTGCCATCGAGGATGGCGTTGGCAACGTCGCTCGCCTCCGCGCGAGTGGGGCGGGGGTTCTCAACCATCGACTCGAGCATCTGCGTGGCAGTGATCACCGGCCGGCCAAGCAGGTTTGCGAGCGAGATGATCCGCTTCTGCGCGCCGGGCACCTCCTCGAACGGCAGCTCCACTCCGAGGTCGCCCCGAGCGACCATCACGCCGTCCGACGCTTCGATGATGCTCTCGATGTTGGTGAGTGCGACATCCTTCTCGATCTTTGCCACGATAAGGAGCCCCTTCGGGAGCATCGCCCGAAGCTGCTCGATATCGGTTGCGCGGCGCACGAAGCTGAGCGCCAGGTAGTCGAGATCCTGCTCGATCGCGAACGTGACGTCAGCGACGTCCTTGTCGGTAATCGACGGGGCCGAGACGTGCACGCCGGGAAGGTTCAATCCCTTGTGCGGATTTATCGCGCCGCCATGGAGCACGCGCGCAGTCACTCGCGGATGCGAGACGTCCATCGCGATAAGCTCGATCAGCCCGTCGTCTATGAGGATCCTGTCCCCCACATGCACGTCACTGGCGAGCGCATCGTAAGTGATGGGAATCTCTCCTTCACTCTCCAGGCCTTCGTGCACGAGGACCAGGTCCTCGCCCTGCTGCACGTGGATCTCGCCGGGAATGTCGCCAACGCGGATTCGCGGACCCTGCAGGTCGCCCAGTATCGCCACCGGGTGCGACTTCTCCTTCGAGAGCCGGCGAAGCGTCGCTATGGTCTCCGCATGCTGGGAATGAGTTCCGTGGGAGAAATTGAGGCGGGCGACGTTCATCCCCGCATCGATAAGCCCGCGAATCCCGTCTTCTGTCGCACTCGCCGGCCCGAGAGTGCAGACGATTTTCGTTCGCTGTATGTACGTAGCTGTCACTTCTGCCCTGAAAGCTGGCTCATCTTCCGCTCGATGCCCGCGGTAAGGGAGTCGAACGATTTCTGGAAGCTCGCGAGCCCTTCGACAAGAAGTGTGTCGGTGACGTCGCGCATTGAAATGCCGACAGCTTCTATCTCGCGCAGCAGGCCCTCTGCCGCGCCAAGCCGCTTGTCAACGGTGCGCTGGACATCGCCGTGATCGCGGAATGCCTCGATCAGTGCCGGCGGCATCGTATTGACTGTGTCGGGGCCGATCAGATCCTCAACGTACATCACGTCGCGATATGCAGGGTTCTTGACACCGGTGCTGGCCCACAGGGGCTGCTGAATGCGGGCTCCCCGGTCCTCGAGGGCCTTCCATCTCTCGTCCCCGAAGCGGCGCCGGAAAAGGCGGTATGCAAGCTTCGCGTTGGCGACCGCGGCTCTCCCCTTCAGCATCTTGAGACGGTCCCGGTCTGCGGGATTCGCGGCCTTTATCATCGCGTCGAGCCGCTTGTCGACTTCGGTATCGACACGGCTCACGAAGAAGCTGGCGACAGAAAAGACCTGATCGACGGGATTGCCCGCAGCGATGCGGTCCTCGAGGCCTGACAGATACGCGTCGATGACGCGGTCGTGGGCATCGATCGAAAAAAGCAGGGTGATGTTGACGTTGATCCCGGCCGCGATGAGTTCGCGAACCGCGACTGCCCCCTCCGCGGTGCCAGGCACCTTCACCATGACGTTGGGCCGGTCAACGGTTTCCCACAGGCGCTTCGCCTCGAGAACCGTCGCCGCGGTTTCATTTGCCACGCCGGGCGAGACCTCGATCGATACGTATCCGTCAGCGCCCCGTGTCTGCAGGTAGACGCCGGCAAACAGGTCGCAGGCTCTCTGCACATCGGTGGTCTCGACGAGCTCGAACAAATCGTGTAGCGAAGTCCCGGGCGGCGCACCGGAGAGCTGTTCGTCGTACTCCTCGCCCTCGGCAAGGGCCTTTTCGAAGATCGTCGGATTCGACGTCATGACGGTGAGCGAATCCTCGAGTATGCGCCGCTCGAGGTCGCCGTCGTGCAGCATGCGGCGGTCGATGTTGTCGAGCCAGATTGACTGGCCTTCATCCTGAAGTTTTGCGAGCCTGCTCGTCACGTTATCCCCTCCATCCCTCAATTCTAACCGCGGAAGGGTCCCGCTGCCGCGCATGATCGATTGACAACAGAAGGGGCCGTCTCTCTCCTCCGCGGGCGGAAATGGGGGAGGCGGCCTGCCTGCGGGGTGTCTACGATCTGGTCGTGATGAGGATCGCCCCGCCAACGTGATCAGTGCCGAACCGGGTCGTGGCATCTGACGCGTTGATGTAATGAACCTCGCGGATCTGGTCGGCGCTGAGCGTGCGAAGGGACTCGAGCTGCCCGTACCTTACCTCATCGATATACACAACTGCCGTGACGGGGGTGATGTTGCTGAGCGAGGAAGTTCCGCGCGACCGGAGATACTCGGGGCGCAGCCGCTGGATGAGGTCATAGGCGGATGATCCGCCGGTCCTCGACATGCTGATCTCGTCGTACGTGATGACGTTCCTGTTGCGGAATCCGTAGCCTGCCTCAGGGGCCCGCCCGGTCCCGCATCCACCCACCACGAGCCCAAGCGCCAGCGCGATTGTCAGCCGTTTCATCTCTTTTCCTCCTCTTTCAGAAATCCCGCTTCTTCATCTCGGCAAAGAACCTGTCGCTTTCCTGTTGCTGCTTGAGTGATGCTTCGTCCTGGGGAACGTCAGCGAGATTCGGATCGTACTTCTTCCCGAACTGCTTGGGAACCCGCGACGTGGTTCCAGATTTCGCAGCGTTCTTTCTGGCCAGCGCCGCCAGCTTTCTCGGATCCATTTTCGGCCCTGTTTGGGTGATTCCGTACGGAGCCACTTTTCACGCGGCTGCGCAAGGGAGCAATCGGGTCGGAACACCCCGGATGTGAAGAAAGCCCGTCGAATCCCGACGGGCTTTCTCAGCTCGGGGCTGCTCCCCGGGAGGAATCAGCTCAGCCGCATTCGGAGAAGCCGCAGACGTGGCACTTCGAGCACCCTTCCGCCTGCTCCAGCTGCGAGCCGCAGTCGGGGCATGTCGCCATGAACGACTGGTCCCGGTTGACGCTCTCGAACTCGTACTGTCCCTGCGCGCCGCCGCCCGCCGGCGCCGCCGCCTTGACCGTCGATGGCTCGGTTGACGACGATTCGGCCTTCAGGAGCTCCTGCTGGACTCCCTGCTTCTGCCTCATCCACGATTCGAGCGCGATCCCGATCGCATCGGGCACCGACAGGACCTTGTTCGGCCCGAGCCCGATGGCGCGGTCCGAAGCGATCCCGCGGAGCTGGCGGTGAATTGCCTGAATCGAGATTCCCGAGCGCAGCGCGAGCGAAATGAGACGCCCGATCGCCTCGACGTCGGCCATGGCGGCGCCACCTGCCTTTCCGAGGTTTATGAAAACCTCGAAAGGCTGGCCGCGATCGTCCTCCGTGATGTTGACGAACATCGTGCCGAGTGGCGTTTCCATCCGTGAGGTCGTGCCGCGGAGCGTATCCGGGCGCGCCCTCTTCTGGCGGCGCTGGAGGTTTTCGGCCTCGACGTCGAACAGGTCTTTCCGCAGCTTGCCGATCTCCGCCTCGAGCTCGGTTATCGTCCCCTTCAGGTCGCCGACCTCGCCCCGCGCGTCCGTTCCGTCGCGCTCAGCCCTGGCCTTGTCAGTCGCTCCAGTTGAAAGGACCTGGTTGTCGCGCGAGCCGTCGCGGTACACCGTGACGCCCTTGCACTTGAGGCCGTACGCGAGCTCGTAGATCTCCCTTACGTCGTCGCGCGTCGCGGCGTGCGGGAAGTTCGTCGTCTTCGAAATCGCCGAGTCGCAGTTCTCCTGGAAAGCTGCCTGCATCCGGACGTGCCACTCCGGAGTGATATCGTGGGCTGTTACGAAAACGCGCTGCCACTTCTCTGGAACCTCGTCGAAGTGAATGTGCCCCTGCTTCGCGATTTTCTCGATGAGCTCGTCCGAGTACCATCCCTCGGCTCTTGCGATCGCGAGGAAGTCCTCGTTCACGTCCGGCATCATCACGCCTGCCTGGTTCCGCATGAACGCTACGGCGAACAGTGGCTCGATTCCCGAAGAGCATCCGGCGATGATCGAGATGGTTCCGGTTGGAGCGATGGTGTTCACGTTGCAGTTGCGGAGCATCTGCATTGGACGGATGCGGTTTCCTTGCGCTTCGCGTGCACACGTCTCGTCAGGGCCCCAGATCGAGCGGGCCCACTCCGGAAACGGTCCGCGCTCGACGGCGAGCCGCTCGCTCTCCTTCTTCGACTCGACGTCAACGAACTCCTGGAGCTTCCGGCCGAACTCGACTCCCTCTTCCGTGCTGTAGGGAATTGCAAGCTTTACCAGCGCATCCGCAAAGCCCATCACCCCGAAGCCGATCCGGCGGATGCGCTTCGAGAGCGCGTCGATCTCGGGAAGCGGGTACTTGTTTACGTCGATGATGTTGTCGAGAAAGCGGACAGAAGTGTGGATGTCCTTCGCGAGCGCATCCCAGTTCATCTCTCCGTCGACGACGTAGTAGCCGATGTTGATCGAGCCGAGGTTGCAGACGTCATACGCGAGCAGCGGCTGCTCCCCGCAAGGGTTCGTCGCCTCATAGGCGCCGACATGCGGAACCGGATTGAAATGGTTCGCCTCGTCGATGAAGAAGCAGCCGGGCTCGCCGGTCCTCCACGCGCCGTCGATCATCTTGTCCCACACTTCGCGCGCGTCCATCTGTCCCGCCACCGCGCCGCTCGACGGCTCTATCAGGTCGTAACTCGTCCCCGCCCTCACAGCTTCCATGAACTTCGTCGTGACCGCGACGGAGATGTTGAAGTTGGTGATCTGGGTGAGGTCTTCCTTGCACGTGATGAACGTCATGATGTCGGGATGATCGACGCGCAGGATTCCCATGTTGGCACCGCGACGGGTTCCTCCCTGCTTCACGGCGTCAGTCGACGCATCATAGAGCTTCATGAACGACACGGGTCCCGATGCTACGCCGGTCGTCGACCGCACCATCGAGCCTGTTCCGCGAAGCCGCGAGAAGCTGAATCCGGTGCCGCCGCCAGACTGGTGGATAAGCGCCATCGAGCGCAGGGTGTCGTAGATGCCGTTCTGGCCGTTGGAAAGCGAGTCCTCGACGGGCAGGACAAAGCACGCCGAAAGCTGCCCGAGCGGACGACCCGCGTTCATCAGCGTCGGCGAGTTTGGCTCGAACCGGCGCTGAGTCATCAGATCGTAGAACTCGGTCGCCGCTGCTGTGACCGCCTCGTCACTGGCCCCGTAACGACGGTCTGCCTCCGCCACAACGCTCGCCACACGCCAGAACATGCTCTCCGGCATCTCGGTCGGCTTACCCTTTGAATCCTTTATCAGATAGCGCTTCTCGATGACCGTGCGCGCATTCTGATTGAGCTGGGCAGATCCGGCCGGGGGCGAGGCAGGTATTGGCATTACGACAACTCTCCGCTTTGAAAATTGGATGTCAACAGGAAAAACTGAACGATCATTCCGGCGTCGCTCCTAACTTGGGAAAACGAGTCGGGGTGCGCAGATTAACCGGGTTCGTGATTCCGCGCCAGTCTCGGTGTAAGTGCTGATGTGACAGCGTGTTACGCTATCCACATCACAGAAGAAGTTGTCAAGGGGAAATTTCCACCATGGTGAACCCGGACCTTGCCTGGATTCACGTGTAAGACGGGCTAGAAGGCGGAGCCTACCGTAAGATAAACACTCACGGAATTTGCGCCTACCGCTCCCCGCCCTTCGAACGGGACAGCCACTCCCGCGCGAAATCTGGCCGGAACATCGTACTGGATCGCAGTATCAAGATTCAGCTCCGCCCCCGCCGAAGCCAACCATGGTCCACCGCGGTCCGTTGCGCAAACTCCAGTCGCGCCTCCCGGGCACCATGCCCGCCCCGCATCCGCAAACGCGGAAGCCGAGATGCGGTCGAACAGCAGCGGGATGAACCTTATACGCGCTGAAGGTGCAGCGACCGGGACACGATACTCGACAGTGCCGGCAAGTGCGCGGATGCCCTGCTCCGCTGACGGAGGAAAGCCGCGCACACCGAAGGTCCTCTGGCCATTACCAACATTCACTCCGGCAATGACACCGAGTGACCCGGCGCTCAACCCGCCCGCCGAGAATGTCGAAATCGCACGACTATCGGCGTAACCCGCGGCCCCGCGAACCGCGATCACATGATGCGCGAACCCTGGAAGATCGAGCGACTTGTAGCCCGCCGCCACGCCGACGACGCTGCTGCTGCCAAGCGAGAAATTCCCCGACTCCCAGCGCTGGCGCGTACTCATCGAAAGCGCCACTCCATCCTCCCGCGAAATGCTGAGCCCGGGTCGCTTCGTATTCGCCCAGCTCGCGGAGGCGAAGACGGATGGATACCGTCGCGTCCTGCCGAACACACTGGAGAGCAAAGGCAGGAGCGCATCGGGGTCCGTCGCGTAAAGTCGCGACTCAACGTCTGCGCCGATTGAAACTGAGCCCGATGTCCGCACGCGCGGCCGAACAAGGCTCGCGCTGATGCCGGCGGTTCGCGCCCGCCGCACAAGTTCTCCGAGCTCATCCCCCCCGGAGTTGAATACGCCGAAATGCTCCCACTCCTGGCTCACGTAGAAGTTGAGATATGGCTGGCCGAACCCGGCGTACCTGTAAACCGCGCCTGCTTCTGTCTCTCGATGACGCGTATCGAAGATCGCCTGTGCTGCATACGCATGCCGGCCGACTACGTCGGATCCGCTGGTCGCTCCGCCCACGAGCGCACCCGTCGACGAAGAGCTGCCCAGTATCGGCTCCCAGTACCGCGGGAGCAGCGAATGAACGGCGGAGTAGCGGCGGGCCGGCCCGAGATCATCGAGTCCGATCGGCGCATCTACCGGATTAGCGAGAATGCAGTCGCGACAGCCATCACGCGCCGATCTCAGCGCCGGAGCTGCCACCGGCTGAGGAATCGGCGCGTATCCCACGTGGTATCCGTCAAACCTGAAGCTGAGCGCGGCAAGAGATTCCCCGCCGGGCGAAGGCTCCGGGTTGAATGCCCCCGTGCTCGCGGAAGAAAGCAAAAACGCCGGGGCCTCCGCAACCGGATCACTGAGCGTCGTGACGTAGAGCTGGGTGCTGCCGCCTCGGTTCGACGAATAGAAGATCCGCGAACCGTCACTCGACCAGGCTGGCGACGAAACTATCGCGCGCTCTGACACCGCAGTTCCGCGCACCTTCCCGCCGGGATCGAGGATCACTATTTCCGAAGCGCCGCCACGACTTACGCGCACCGCGGCGATCGCACCGCCGTCGGGAGACCACCTGGGCTCGGCCCACTGCACATCTGCCGTACCCGATGTGATTGCCTCGACCGAGCCGCTCGCGGGGTCGACGGTCACCAGCCGCGTAGTCCCTGGCAATGACTGCACAGCGACTATGCGACCGTCACTCGTCGCGTCCGGGTGCGAAAGCCGGGCGCCGCGCGTCAGGCGCCGCTGCACGCCATTCTTCTCGATGTAAAGGTCGTTCCGAAGGTGAAAAGGATCAGTGAAGTCGGGCTGCGAAAAAAGTATCGATCCATCGGCCATGGGGACGTTGGCGTCAATTCCGTTTCTCCTGCCGAGCCGCTTTTCATTTCCGCCGAGCGTCACGGTGAAAGCCGATGTGACTTCCCTTCCGTTAGCTCCGGCATAGAGGATCGCTGTGTCGCCGAGCCATCTGGGGAATGCCGCGTATCTGCCATCCCGGGAAAGCTCGCGCCAGTGCGGAAGCGGGTCGCGTGGTGCCCCGGCTTCGCGAACGAGCGAATCGCGCCAGTCACGCCATGCGTTCTCGAAGCTTATCCCAAATGCACGCTTCGCTTTCCGGTTGAGTGAAAGTGGAACGAGAACGCGGCTCGTGATGTCGACGAATTCGGGAATCTTCTCCGGGCCTCGAGTGCGCGCGAGGTAGTCGAATATCTGTCCGCCATATGCATAGACGACCTCGCCGCCGGGAAATCTGCTCGTCTCGCGCGACAGCTCGCCGATCCGCGGCATTCCTGACACCTCGGCCGCTGCACGCGCGATCATATAGTGGTCCGATCCCTCCAGCCGGCCAGCGCCGGTGATGCGGGACTCGTAGTAGACCGCCAGTCCTTCGATGACCCATGAGGGCTGGTATCCGTTTGGAAAGAGTGCCGGATGCCGTCCGAAAAAGCGCCGTCCAACACGCCACAGCCCGTCGGCGCGGTCAAGGTGAAATACGTGGACGAGCTCGTGCGTTATGACAAGGCGGCTCCAGTCATCGTAGTTGCGGAACCCCGCCGAGGCCACGGGAGGGTGCGCGAAGATCACGATGCGGTTTGACGGAAACGGGGTCGCGTATCCGTTCACGTAGTCGACGTTGTCCGCGATGACGAGGTCGACCTTGCCGCGCGGAGGGCGCAGCTCGGTGCTCAGCTCCGCCCACGCCCGCTCGGCGTTCACCGCACCGCGGCGTCCCTCGGCCTCGAGCTCGCGCGTGAAATGGACCCGGAAGTTTGGTGTCTCGATCGTGAGCCATCTATCACCCGGTGGGAGCTGCGCGTTCGCACCGGCCGGGAGCGCGAGCGCCGCGATCGTGACGGCGACTCGCGCGATTGTCCTCAGCGGGCGGGCAGCATCCGGAAGTATGCCTCCAGTCCGTCCACGACGGCCTGCGCGTAACGCCCCTGATACTCCGGCGTGCGCAGGGCCGCCTCCTGGTCGGGCATTATCATGAACGCTCCCTCCATCAGTACCGACGGCATCCATGTTCCCCTCACCACGGCGAAGTTTTCCCGCTTCACTCCGTTGTCAGGCAGCGAGAGGTGCTGAACTGACGCAGCCTGGATCGTTTCGGCAAGCGGCGCGGAGTGCGGGTGATAATGGTAAGTCGCGGTACCCTGCGCGCGAAACGGGT
>JBBQZF010000007.1:0-35188 GCA_038208015.1 Gemmatimonadales bacterium | reverse complement strand
CTCGAGACTGAAATGCGCGTCGCTGTTGAAGTGCATGACGCGCGCTCCCTTACGCTCCCTTCCATCCACATGGTACCTGAACGCAACATCGCATTCGTCGGCGAAGCGCGTGTCCGAAAGAGCAATCCTTATCTCCGCCTTATCGGCGAGCCACCTCAGTTCCCTCTTACGAAGCAGCGGCATCGTGCAAACCACGACACCGCCCGCCTTCAGCACCGCGAACCAGCAGGCGGCAATCATCGGATTGTTGGGACCGCGCAGCAGAACCCGATTGCCCGGCACCAGACCAAGCTCGTTGACGAGCACGTTCGCGATCCGGTTCGATACCTCGTGAAGATGGGAATAAGTCCACTGGCCACCGGGATACCTGAACACGATCCGGTCCCCGCGCCCGCCTGCGACTATCTTCTGCAACAGCTCGACGGCGCAGTTCAGCCGGTCGGGGTACGCGATCTCCGGAACTCCGGTCCAGTCCCTCTCCGGCCACAACTCACGAGGAGGAGCGTTGTCGGCGCAGAAAGTGTCGACATGTCCCGACCGTTCCGTCATGGCTTTGACGACTCCGCCGAGTTTTTAAGCACCTGACCTGCGATGACGAGTTTCTGCACCTCGGTAGTCCCCTCGTAAATCCTGAGTGCCCTTATCTCGCGGTAGAGCCGCTCTACAGGATTCCCTGAAACCACTCCGCGCCCGCCAAGCAGCTGTACCGCCCGGTCAATCACCCGCTGCGCAGCCTCGGTGGCGAACATCTTTGCCATCGCCGCCTCGCGGGTCACCCGCTCCGCCCCGTTGTCCCTCGTCCACGCCGAGCGGTAGACGAGAAGCGCGCTCGCATCTATGTCCGTCGCCATTTCGGCGATCTGCGCCTGTGTCAGCTGAAGGTCTGCAAGTGCCCCGCCGAACATGCGCCTCGAGCCGGCATACGCGAGCGACTCAGCGAGTGCGCGCCGGGCAAAGCCAAGGGCAGCCGCGCCAACGGTAGTCCTGAATACGTCGAGCGTGCCGAGCGCCACCCGCAATCCTTTCGCCGGGTCGCCGACAACGCGGTCGGCCGGAACGCGACAGCTGTCGAAACCCAGCGACCCAAGCGGGTGCGGCGCAATCGTCGTGATCCTCTCTGTCACGCTGAACCCGGGGTCCGAAGGTTCGACGACGAGGGCGATGTATTCCTTCTCCCTCTCTCCCTTGCAGAACACAACGTAGAAATCGGCGATACCTGCATTGGAAATCCACGTCTTCGCGCCATCGATCACGTACTCGTCACCATCCCGCCGCGCCGTGGTGTGCATTCCAGCGACATCGGATCCGGCATCTGCTTCCGATATTGCAAACGCAGCGATTGCCTCGCCGCGCGACACCCGCGGCAGATATCGCCGCTTCAGCTCCGGCGATCCGTAAAGCGAAATCGGACCTGCGCCGAGCCCCTGCATCGCAAACGCGATGTCAGCGAGACCGGACTCATATGCGAGCTTCTCCCGGATCAGGCAGAGAGACCTTACATCGAGCGAGTCGGCACGCCCGCCAAATGGCGCCGGCACAGCGAACTCGAGCCATCCTGAATCGCCGAGTGACTTCACTATCGAGCGGCATGCGGCATCGGGATCCTGCTCGTCCGCTTCGCGGATTTCGGGATGTCCGCTTAGCCACGTTGAAAGCGACTTGTCGAGCTCGCGGTGCCCTTCGCTGAAGAACGGCCAGTCGATCGCGGTCATCAGTTGCCCTCGAATACCGGCTTCGACTTCGCAACGAACGCCGCATACGCACGCTCGAAGTCGTCAGTCATCATGCACTCGGCCTGCATCCTTGCCTCGAAGTCGACAGCTTCGTCGATCTCCATCGACCATTCCGCATGGAGGCACCGCTTCGTCATGGCATGCGCCGCACTCGGTCCGTGCGCGAGGGTACGGGCAAGATCCTGGGCATCACTCAGCAAAGACACCGGAGCAGCGAGCCGGTTGTAGAATCCCCAGCGCTCGGCCTCCTCTCCACTCATCGACCGTCCCAGATACAGCAGCTCTGCCGCCCTGCCGAATCCGATTATCCGGGGGAGTATGGCGCAGGCACCCATGTCGGCGCCGGAGAGCCCGACGCGCACGAACAGAAACGCGACCTTGCTCCTCGCGGTGCCGACCCTCAGGTCGCTTGCCATTGCGAGAATTGCTCCTGCTCCCACGCAGACTCCGTCCACCGCGGCGACAATCGGCTGCGGGCAGGCGCGCATCGCTTTTACGAGATCGCCGGTCATCTGGGTGAACTCGAGAAGCCTCGCGGTGTCACCCCTCTGCTTCATTTCGACGAGACGGCCGATGATGTCGTGCACGTCTCCGCCGCTGCAGAAATTCTCTTCCGCCCCGGTGATCACTACGGCTTTCACGTCGTCGGCCTTCTGGAGCGCAAGAAATGTGTCGGTGAGCTCGCGATATGACTCGAGAGTCAGAGGATTCTTCCGCTCGGGACGGTTCAGCGTGATCGTCGCGACCCTGTCGACTACTTCCCACAGAAAGTGCACCGGTTTCAGCGAAGCCCCGCGCGTCATACTTCCCCTCCCGCCACGGGCATTGCGATTCCTGTCACTCCCGATGCATCGGGTGAGCAGAGCCAGGCGACTGCGGCGGCTACCTCGTCAGGCCTGATCAGCGTTCCCCGCGGGATCGTCCCGGTGAGCATCGCCATCGCCTCGTCTTCAGTCTTCCCCAGCTTTGTCTTCAAGGCCTCGATCGCCCCTGCCGCCATGTCCGTGTCCGCGTATGCAGGACATACCGCGTTGACGGTGATTCCAAGTTTCGCCATCTCGAGGGCAAGCGCGCGCGTGAAGCCTATCACGCCATGCTTCGATGCAGCATACGCGGTCATCGTGCGATAGCCGCGAAGGCCGGCAGTAGAGGCCATGTTCACTACCCGCCCGCTGCGTGCCTCGATCATCGCGGGGATCACCTCGGAGGTGCAGAGGTAGGTGCCGGTGAGGTTCACGGCTATCGTTTCGTTCCAGATATCAGGCGTGAGGTCGACAAGTTTCCTCGACTTCGCGATGCCGGCATTATTGACAAGGATGTATGCCGGACCCAAAGCCGCCGTGGCGCGCGCGAATGCCGAGGTGACGGAAGCCTTGTCCGCGACATCGCATTCCTCGACAGCGACAGTCGCCCCCGGCTCACCCCGAAGCTCGGCGGCCTTCCGCTCGAGTGTTTCGGCTGACCGCCCCATTATCGTCACATCCGCGCCGCGCCTGACAAGCTCGGCAGCCACAGCGGCTCCGATACCGCGGCTGCCGCCGGTAACTATCGCGTGTTTTCCTTCGAGATATCGTTCGAGCTCTGGCACCGGGATCGAAGATGGTTTTGTCATTTTAGCATCCGCGCTTTTTCCGCTTCTCGTTCGAGCTGAACCCTGCCCTGGTAGTATTGTACCGGCCAGCGGGCTCCGGCGTACCCCTGCGCCGCCGCGGCATGCAGCGTCCAGTGCGGATCGCCAAGGTGCGGCCTGCCGATCGCGACCAGGTCTGCCCTGCCTGCGGCGATTATCGAGTTCACCTGGTCGAACTCGGTGATGTTGCCAACCGCGATTGTCGGGATGCGCGCCTCGTTCCGTATCCGGTCGCTCCAGGGGGTCTGGAACAACCGCCCGAACACCGGCTGCGCATCGCTGACCGTCTGGCCGGTCGAAACCTGGATCACGTCGGCGCCTGCCTCGACGAACGCCTTCCCGATAGCGACCGACTCGTCGGGAGCCAGCCCGTCCTCCACCCAGTCGGTCGCCGATACTCTCACCGACATCGGCTTGCCTTCCGGCCAGACCGATCGCATCGCCGAGAATACCTCGAGCGGAAACCGCATTCGATTCTCCCGTGAGCCACCGTATTCATCACTCCTGCGATTACTGACGGGCGTCAGGAAGCTGGACATGAGGTATCCGTGCGCGCAGTGAAGCTCGATCATGTCAAACCCGGCCTCCTCGGCCAGCTTCGTGGACATGACGAAGTCGTCGAGCACGGCTGACATGTCATCGCGTGTCATCTCACGCGGGGGGGGAAGCGTCGGGCCGTACGTTAACGGCGACGGCCCGATTCTCTCCCATGTCGCGTCGTCCAGTGGAATGTCCGTCCCTTCCCACGGAAGGCGGGTCGCGCCCTTCCGCCCCGAATGACCGAGCTGAACGCAGATCTTCGCATCGCTCCACTGGTGAACGAATTCGACGATGCGCCTCCAGGCCTCGACGTGCTCATCAGTGTAGAGGCCGGTACAGCCCAGGGTGATGCGAGCCTCCGGTGAAACGCAGACCATCTCGGTCATTACGAGAGCGGCACCACCGAGTGCGCGGGAGCCGAGATGAACCAGATGGAAGTCGTTCGGCAGGCCATCGGTGGCGCTGTACATGTCCATCGGCGAGACGATGATCCTGTTGTGAAGCGTCATATCGCGCAGCCTGAACGCGGTGAACATCGGCGGCGGCGGCGGCGCATCCGAAGACTCCTTTCCCACTCGCACCATGGGTGATTTCGGGGGATCCGCTTCGACCTTTCCGATCGACGCGCGGCTGGCGAACCATCGCTCGATGCCTGTGACGTATGTCGCATCGCGCAGACGCAGGTTCTCGTGGCTCACGCGCTGGCTTCTGGTGAGCAGGCTGTATGCGAACTGCTCGGGCTCGAGATGGATGTAGCGCTTTACGTGCTCGAACCACTCCATTGAGTTGCGCGCCGCGTTCTGAAGGCGCAGCGCCTCGGTCGCCCGATCTTCCTGGTAGCACGCGAGAGCAGTCTCGAGGTCACCGCCGGCGGAGAGAGATTTTACGAGGCCGATCGCGTCCTCCATCGCCAGCTTGGTCCCCGAGCCGATCGAGAAATGGGCCGTGTGGGCCGCGTCGCCGATGAGCGCGATGTTGCCGTGAAACCATTTATCGTTCCGCACTCGCGTGAACTGAGTCCACGGCGAAGCCGATCGATGAGCTGCGTTGGACATCAATCGATGGCCGCCTAGCCACTTGCTGAACATCTCCTCGCACGCATCGACGGTCTGGCCTGTGTCCATCGCGTCGAATCCCGCCGACCGCCACGATGCCTCGTCGCATTCGACGATGAACGTCGAGGTGTGCTCGTCGAACCTGTAGCAGTGCGCCTGGAACACGCCGTGCTCGTTCTCGACGAAGTAGAACGTGAATGCATCGAAGGGAAACGTCGTCCCGAGCCACACGAAGCGCGTGGTTCTCTGGTCGAGGTCGGGGTTGAAACATGAAGAGTGCCGGCGGCGGATCGCGCTGTTTATTCCGTCAGCCGCGACGATCAGGTCGGCATCTCCCAGGCCGTGGGAGCCGAGGTCGCTCCCGTCGGCAACGTCAGTTGAAAACCGGAGATCGACCCCGAGTGAGGCTGCGCGCTCCTGAAGTATCTGCAGCAGCTTCTTGCGGGCGATCCCGCTGAAGCCGTGGCCACTCGACGTGATCCTGCTGTCACCGACGAAGACGTCGATGTCATCCCAGTGCGCGAAATTGTCGGTGATCGCCCGGTATGTCGGCTCGTCGGCGCTGCGGAAGTTCTCCAGCGTCTGGTCGGAGAATACAACTCCCCAGCCGAACGTGTCGTCGGCGCGATTCCGCTCGAGTACAGTCACCTCGTGCGACGGGTCTGCCTGCTTGAGCAGCAGGGCCGTATACAGGCCTGCCGGGCCTCCGCCGATTATCGCGACTTTCAAACGCTGCCCCCGATGGTGTTGCCGCGAAGGCGACACCCTTGCACTTGTGTCGCTGCAGATCCCGGCGGCAGATAGTATTGTAAGCCCGCAGGCACTCGTTCGCATCGCCTTCCGGAGGAGTTGGTGAATCACAGCAAGGCAGAAACGCGCCCGGCAAACCCCGGAGTGAAGTTTCCTCCCCCGTTTCTTTTCGTGGCGGGATTGCTGGGAGCATGGTTCCTGGAGTCACGGGTATCCCGGTTCAGGCTCATCGGTGGCGATGAAACGACAGCGCCGATTGAAACCGCCGGCCTCGTGCTCATCGCTGCCGGAGTGTTTCTGATCCTGTGGGCTATGTTCATGTTCATCCGCGCCCGCACCGCGATTCTCCCGATGCGTCCGGCGTCACGAATTGTCGACACCGGGCCGTACAGGATTTCCCGCAACCCGATGTATACAGGGATGTCACTGGGATACCTGGGCGTGATGCTCCTTCTCAACTGGGGTTGGGCTCTCGTGATGTTCCCGGGCGTGCTCGCCGCCCTCTACCGCTTCGTGATAAGCCGGGAAGAGGCGTACCTCACTGCGGAGTTCGGCGAGGAGTACCTGTCATATTGCCGCCGGGTGCGCCGCTGGATCTGACGATTTCGTCCGAGTCTGTCTAAAACTGGAAACTGAAAACTGATCACTGGAAACTCACGACTCGCCTGGACTTCGTCTTTACCGCTCCTTGACCACGGGAAGTCCATGCGAGTCGTGAGTTTCCAGTTCTAAGTGTACAGTTTTCAGTCAAACTGAAGCCTCAGGGATTCCCCCTCACCGTGTAGGTATTTCCCCCGCACGACCTCCGACCATCCCCGATAGGTCGGGTTCATCCTTCCCGGTATCCTCAAGGCCATTGGATAACGGGAGAATGGATGGCCTCGCCGCTCATTCCGCTGACGACACTCATAGCTCCGGTGTGGGCATTCACGCGCCTCAGACAACCATCACTTCAATGACAGCCATCGCACACGATAGGCCAATCGATCAATCAGTTGTAATCACGTCAGGATCTGCGTCGGTCGAGGGCGACTGGACGGTGCCGCTCCATCCACGTGGAACGGTGATCATCACCAACGGTACGGGATGCAGCCGGTTCGCGCGACGGAACCGGGATGTCGCGCGGCGCCTCTACGACGACGGATTCGCAACGCTTCTCGTCGACTTGCTGAGCCACGACGAAGAGCAGGAGGACGCGCTTACCGGAGCCCTGCGGCTCGACGTGGATATGCTCGCCGAGCGCATCATGGCGGCAACGGAATGGGTGAAGGACGAAACGGAGGTCGCGCACCTGCCTGTCGGGCATCTCGCATCGGGCGTCGCGAGCGCCGCGGCACTCGTCGCGGATACGCGTTCATCGGGACTCATCAACGCAATCGTCTCCCGCGGCGGGCGGCCCGATCTGGCCGGCATCCGGCTCTACAAAGTCGCGCCGCCTGTCCTCCTCATCGCGGGATCCGCAGACGTTCAGACTCTCGAGCTCAACCGGTGGGCCCTCCGCCGCCTGAACTGCGAGAAAAAGCTTGTGACCGTCCCGCATGCGACGAGCCGGTTTGAAGAACCGGGCACCTTCGCCGCGATGACAGGCCTTGCGGCCTCCTGGTTCAATCGCGTGATGGGTCCGGCGCGACCGGCCATCATCGGCTCGATCTTCTCGATGAGCTGGACAGAAAGAAAGCTTGGCGTACTGACGCCCTGAAGCCGCGGGAATTGTAGATTCCCGCGAATGTTGCTCGCTTCACTTCTCCTTGCCACGGTCGTCGCGGACTCGACTTACGACGGCAGAGCCAACCGTACGCGGGTCGAGATCCCGCGCATGGAGTCAGCCGCCTCGATAGATGGAGTGCTCGACGAGGCGGTCTGGTCGAAGGCCGCGAGACTGACCGGTTTCTCCCAGTATCAACCGGTCGACGGAAGGCCGGCTGAGGAGCCGACCGAGGTTCTTGTCTGGTACTCGCCCGACGCGATCTACTTCGGCATCCGGGCAACGGAGCTTCACGGCGACGTCGTCCGGGCGACCAAAGCCAACCGGGACGATATCGCCAGCGAGGACCACATCCAGATCCTCCTCGACACGAACAACGACCGCCAGCTGGCGTTCGTCTTCGGAGTAAACGCCCTCGGCGTTCAGCAGGACGGTACGCGAAGCGCGCAGTTCGGCGGCGGCGCCGGCGGGGGCTCCGCGACAGGCGGCGGATTCAGGAACATCAACCCTCTCGATGGGAGCGTTGACCTCAATCCCGACTACGTCTTCGAGTCGAAGGGAACAGTGGTCGCGAACGGGTATGTCGTCGAGGTTCGCATCCCTTTCAAGAGCCTGCGGTACCAGGATCAGTCAGTTCAGACGTGGGGAATCCATGTGCTGCGACGCATTCAGCATTCCGGATTCCAGGACACGTGGGCTCCGGCGGTAAGAGCGAACGCGAACTTCCTTGCGCAGTCCGGAACGCTCGAGGGCCTGACGGGAATGCGAAGAGGCCTCGTGCTCGAGGCGACGCCGACCCTCACTGCCCGGCTCGACGGCTCGCCGAGAGTCGGGCGCGACCGCGTCTACAGCGGCGGCAGCGAGCTCGGCGGCGATGCACGATGGGGGATCAGGCAGAATCTCACGCTGAATGCGACGATCAATCCTGACTTCTCGCAGGTCGAGGCGGATGTCGGCCAGGTGCTTCTCAACGAGCGCTTCGCGCTGTTCTATCCGGAGAAAAGGCCATTCTTTCTCGATGGACTCGAACTTTTCGATACTCCTAACCAGCTCATCTATACGAGGCGGATAGTCGAGCCGACAGGAGGCCTCAAGCTCGCCGGCAGGATGGCGGGCACCACTGTCGCAGCGATGGTGGTGCAGGATGGTGAGGGACAGTCGCGGACATCAGGAGACAATCCGCTTTACGGGATCGCCCGGCTGCGCCGTGATTTCGGCAACTACACTGTCGGTTCCGTTCTCACCACGCGCGAAGATGGCGATGATCACTCCCGCCTGGCCGGAGCAGATTTCCGCTTCTTCCACTCGAAGCTCTACTGGGTGCAGCTCCAGGCCGCCCAGTCGTGGAGCGAAAGTCCCGGCACGAGCAGAAACGGATCGCTGTTGCAGGCCGAGTGGGACAGGACCGGGCGGATGTGGGGCTTTCACTACACTGCGCGAGCGCTCGAACCCGGCTTCGGGGCTGCCGCAGGATTCGTGAATCGAACGGGGATAATCGAGCTTTCGACCTTCAACCGGCTGAGCTTCTATGGCGCGCAGGACGCGCTCGTGCAGACATATGGGTCGTTCTTCATGGTCAGCCGGGTCTGGGATTATTCCAGCGGGAGGCCGGTCATCGAAACCTCGGAAGCAATCCTCCCGTCCGCGACTCTTCGAGGCGGATGGCGGCTGAGCGGATCATTGGGCCGAAACTCGTTCGCTTTTGATCCGTCGGCCTATTCCGGCTATTCGCTTTTCCGTCAGGGACCCGCCGATGAACCGCTGCCTCCCGGCGCGTTCGTGGTTCCGGGAAGGGAGCGGGATCAGATCGGGGGCTCGTTCCGCATCACGACTCCGACGCTTCGCTACCTGAGCGCGACTGCCGGCTTCACTCACGGCACGACCCCAATTTTCAGCGAGGCCGCTCCGGGACGCAGCACCCGGTTCGACGGGGCTGTCGAGCTGCGTCCGACTTCCGCGCTGCGCACCACGCTCCAGGTATCGCGGTTGACGCTGGAGCGGACGCGAGACGATTCGCGTTTCTCGACCGAGACGATTCCGCGCCTAAAAACTGAGTATCAGGTTACGCGAGCCCTGTTCCTCCGGCTCGTAGGGCAATACGCCGCGCGGTCGCGGTCGCCCCTAGTAAACAGGGATGGAATTCCGCTGCTCCTGAACGGCGGTCTCGATCCTGGCAGCGAGGTGAACGAGCTGTCTATGGACTGGCTGTTCAGCTACCGGCCGACTCCTGGCACGCTTGCATATTTCGGCTACGGGTCAACGATGGAGGAGCCGGACGGGTTCTCATTTACCGATCTCCGCCGCACCCGCGACGGCTTCTTCGGCAAGCTGAGCTACCTTGTCAGGTTCTGATGTTTAGTAACATGTTGCTACTAAAGTGGGTGACTCCGGGCGTGAGGACTGGCTCTTGCATATCCGCACCCGCGATGATCAGCAGTTCGCAAGGCTGGAGAGACAGTGGCTGAGTTCAATCTCGGGCCCGAAGTGCGTCGCCTGGTGGCGTCGCACCTCGCGTCGATGGACCATGTCGAGGTTCTCCTTCTTCTGCATAAAAGGGATCCGGAGGCCCTTTCGGTTGACGACATCGTCCGTGAGACAGGTCGCCCCGTCGAGCTAATAACCAACGCGTTGAATGACCTGTCCACTGGCGGGCTCGCGTCGTCGCAACCGGGAGCGGCCGGCGTGGAGTCCTTCAGGTATGATCCACAATCTGAGTCACTTCGAAGCGTTGTGAACGACCTCGCGGCGATGTACAACGAGCGACCCGTCACGCTGATCCGGGCGATTTACGACCGGCCCGCGCAGCCGGTTCTGTCGTTCGCTGACGCATTCAGGGTTCGCGGAGGAGACAGCTGATGGCGCTGATCATCTACATTCTCTGCGCCGGAACGAGCTTCGTCTGCGCGCTCCTGCTTTACCGCGGCTACCGCCGCTCGGCAGCCCGGCTGCTCCTGTGGAGCGCGTTATGCTTCGTCGGGCTTTTCCTGAACAACGCCCTGCTCGTCATAGATCTTCAGGTCGTGCCTGACCAGGACCTCTCGGTGCTCCGATCGCTTCCGGCGCTGGCTGGAATCTCGTTCCTGGTCTACGGACTCATCACGGATTCACGATGATGGCGATCCTTATCTCCGGTGCGCTCGTGATGGGATACGCGACGGCGGCGACATTCTTCTTCCACTTCTGGCGGCAGACCGCAGACCGTCTCTTCGCCATGTTCTCGACGGCTTTCGTCATCCTGGCGATTCAGCGCCTCGCTCTCGCCCTTACAACGGACGTCAACGCGCATTCCATCGCGCTGTACGGGCTTCGCCTGCTCGCGTTTCTGATCATCCTTGCGGCCATAATCGACAAGAACCGGGCTGCGCCGCGCTGATCGCAGTCAGGAGGTGAATGCCGCGCTCCTGCGCAACGCCTCCTTTTCGTCGTCTGGCGTAGCGACAGCCGGGTTCAGCCATTCGATTACCGCCGCGTATCCCCTGCTCTCCGGATCGTCCCGGAGATAGTTCCGGACGACATCGAGAACCCGGAAGCCGCGGTGAAGCTGGAATGTCAGCGTCGGGTCGGTCAGCTCGCCTTTCACGACACGCTTTACGTACTCCTCGGGACTCATCGTATCGGCATGCTCGCCGTAGCCGCGCAGTCTCGCGCCTGCCCGGGTCCGGAGCAACCCGAAACGCTGGGCGATTTTTCTCCGCGCATTGTATAGAAGTCCCCCGATTCCCTCCCCCTGCCGGCCGGGCATCACCATCACCTCCGCGCCGTAAAGCGTCTTTCCCATCGCAGGATCGTGATTCGTGAACATCCCGCCGGCGGTAAAATCGCGCCACGATGCATCCATGTCGTAGTCGTCCCAGAACACAATCAGGCTCGCCGCCATTCCGACTATCTCGCCGGTCGCCAGATCCTCGGCGACAAGCTGTCCCTTCGGGAATATCTCGAGATGACTGGCGATCTGTGCCTCGGACCACGGCTTCGACCCCGGATAGACTTCGCGAGTGAGCGCGATGATCCCCGGAAAATCGGCCTCCCGCGTCCGCCTGGTGCGGATCCCCTTGCGTCGCTCTCGTTCGGCCATCAGAGGCGCACTATCTCCCGGTCGGAGAGCAGCTCAGCCGTATTCTTGCTGTCGTTCAACGGCAGCACTGTCCCGGTATCCCGCGATGTGAGAATCGTCGAAAGGTTGAGCTCGCCTACGACGATCGTTTCCTGGTTGGGAATCCCCTCCGCGAGAATCCCGTCGCGGCTGAACGCAAAATCGCTGGGCGTGAGAATCGACGCCTGTCCGTAGTTGAGAGACACCGCCGGCACCATGGGCAGCGAACCAACCGTGCACGAGTGAATGACGTACATCTGGTTCTCTATTGCACGCGCCTGCGCGCAGTAACGGACGCGGAGAAACCCCTGCCTGTCGTCGGTGCAGCTCGGGACGCAGAGTATGTGCGCGCCAAGCCACGCCGCGGCGCGGGCCATTTCCGGAAATTCCACGTCGTAGCAGATCGCGACCGCGAGCATCCCGAAGTCCGTTTCGAAGACACGCAGCCCGCGCGACGGCTTCACGAACCAGTCCTCGCTCTCGAAGCGCGTCATGTGAAGCTTGCCCTGCACGCCGTATTGTCCCGATGGGCCGAACACGAAGGCCCGGTTGAAGATGTCCGCCCCTTCTTCGACGGGGATCGTCCCGCCGACTATGTAAAGGCCGTGTTTCTTCGAGAGCATCGACATGAGCTCGAGGTAACGCGGAACATGGTCGGCGAGCTCGTTCACCTGCTCGGCGATCGGGCTCCTCACGTCGCCGAGGGTCAGCAGCTGGATCGTGAAGTATTCGGGAAACACGACGAGGTGGCACCCGTAGTCCTTCGCCGTGTCGACGAGCGCCGAGACCTGCTCGGCGAACTGCTCGAATGAGGAAACCGGTCTTATGAAATACTGGAGCGATGCTACACGAAGGCGGTCCAATTCTCCTCCCTCTGTTGCGCCGTTTGCGTTAGTCCACGAAGGGGCCTGCCGGAGCGCCACGCGTATTCACTTCGACAGTGTAGCCGTCCCTTGCGAGAAGCATGCGCAGCATCTCGGCGGCGCTGTCGTTAGCGTGGCGAAGGAGTGCTGCCTGCTGTCCGGCAGCGGTGAGCTGGGCCCGCGCGAGCCGCTGGATTGCATCGCGATCCTCCGGCCTGAACGGGTTCCACAACCCGCCGCGCTCGTCATACGTGCGCATCTCGGTAATCTCGACCCCTATCAACTTTGCGGGCGGGATCGTGATCTCTATCCGTTTCGCATCGTGGTCGATCTCGACCCCTGGATTGTCACCGAGGTCGATGCCTGCCATCAGTCGTCCGGTGACGACTACGAGGGAGCGTTTCGTCGATCCGTACCATGTGTTCTCGTAGGTCACAACATCACGCACGGTGGCTTCGCTTGAAACGAGCTTCGCGACCGCCTGGATCTGCGAGACTACGACATCGTGGGTGATTCGCGATTCGTTGCGACCGAACGAGCGGGGGATCAGCTGGGTGGCACAGTATCCCATCGCGATTACGATTATCAGGGCGACGGCGATTATCGCCGAGCCGGTTCCGAAGACCGGGCGGGATGGCTGGGGCGGCGGGGCCGGCTCCCGAGGTGTCGTCGGTGGCTGATCTGTTGCCATGAAGAAAGGTTAACCCTGTGATCGCTGTTGTGGCGACAGGATGCGGTCGTGGACTTGCCCCGATTCGGTGGACACCTCAAAATTACCCCCCTGTATTCCATGCGAGTGAAGCAGTGCGGCCCCCGGTGAATTACGACGTGCTCGACGATCTTACACCTCCGCTCGTGATCGCTGTCCAATTGTCGACCAGAATGTGATCTCGCGGATCGTTCTCGGCACAGTCCAGCTTGGCCTGCCCTACGGTCGCCGGCGGTCACTCCCGCCGATGCCGGAGGTCGCTGCCTTCCGGATCCTCGATGCCGCATGGGCGCTTGGAATCCGGGCGTTCGACACGGCGGAAGCGTATGGAGCTTCTGCCGAGCGTCTGCGCAAATGGAGTGAGGCACGGGCCAATTTAGAATCGCTGGAGATCGTGACGAAGGTCGCGCTGGAAAGGCCCGATCTCATCGCCGCCTCACTCGAGGAGACCGCCAACGAGGCCCTGGAACGCTTTCATGGGACAAGTCGTCTCACGATCCTCTCGCATGGACCTGCTGATCCTGGGCGCTGGGCCTCAATCGTCGCGGCCGCTCACACATACAATGCCGGGGTGGGTCAGAGCGTCTACACGGCTGAAGAGGTGCGGAGGGCACTGATGCTACCATCCGTAGAGCGGATTCAGGTGCCCGGCAACGTTGTCGACATGCGCGCGATTTCCGCTCGCGGAGACAACTCCGCGAAGCTGGATGTGAGGTCGGTTTATCTCCAGGGGATCCTGCTCGAGAGCCCTTTGCGTGCTGAAAAGCGGGCCCCGGGGTCGGGGAAATTCGTGCGCGAGATCAGCTCATTGGCCGCCTCGCTGGGGACCGACCTCGCGCCCTTGCTGATCGCAAGCATGCTTGCGACCGTCCGGGAAACCGACCGCCTCGTCATCGGCGTCGACAGCGTGGAGGAGCTGGACTCTGTTTCCGCCGCGTTTGACCTGAGTCGCGAAGTCGTGCAGGAGTTCACGGGAAACCTTGAAACGTTAGCGGGCGATCCGGATATCGAAGGGTTTCTCGACCCGCGGGCATGGAGTCCCCGCATCGTGTACTGATGGTTTCGTCCTGAGTCACGATGTTTGCTGGAATTGGCAGTGCTGGCTTCCTTATTTTGCGATCACGATGAAAACTGTTGCGATTGTCCAGGCACGAATGTCGTCCACGCGGCTGCCGGGGAAGGTCCTCGCGTCCGTGGGGGGGGCCCCCATGCTGGAGCGGATGTTGCGGCAGGTTGAAGCCGCCAGGACGGTGGACGAAGTTGTAATCGCAACATCGACCGACCCCAGTGACGACGAGCTCGCGAAACTTATGGCGGCACGGGGGACCTACGTTTACAGGGGCAACCTGAGCGATGTTCTGTCGCGCTACGCGGCTGCCGCGGCGGAGCGGGAAGCGGACATAGTCGTTCGGCTCACTGGAGACTGTCCGCTGCATACGCCCGACACGATCGACGCCGTCGTCGATGCGTTCAAGGCGGCTGACGTCGATTACGCTTCGAATATCGAACCGTATACGAGGCCCGACGGTCTCGACGTCGAAGTGTTCACTCGCGCTGCCCTGGAGCGCGCCATGCGGGAAGCTCCGCCCGGACCGGACCGCGAGCACGTGACACTGTTCCTCCGCCGCGACGCTGGAGTCCGCCGGCTGCACTACCTACATTCTACTGGACCAGCCGCGCCCGATGCGCGCTGGACCGTCGACGACAGCGCCGACCTCGACTTCGTGCGCGAAGTCTGGAGACGACTCGATCTCGCCGGGCCGGGCCCACACAGCTATGAGACCATAATGGCAACAACGCTTCACGTCGCGCCGACTAATCCAGGCGCCGTGAGCAGCTTTGGGTACTACAAGTCTCTCTACGACCACGTCGAAGGGAAAAAGGCGTCGCCGCTCGACCTTTCCATGAGCGAGGAGTGGCTGGTTCGGAGCGAGAAGGCAACCCCCGGGGGAGCCCAGACGTACTCCAAGAGCTGGCGGCTGCATATTCGTGGCGTCTCCCCGATTTTCCTGGAGCGCGGCGAAGGCTCGCGCTCGTGGGATGTCGACGGCAACGAGTTCGTCGACCTCGTGCAGGGCCTGCTTCCGAACATCCTCGGCTATGCCCATCCCGACGTCGACCGTGCCGCGTATGAAACGGCACGCCGTGGGCACAGTTTTTCGCTGGCACACCCCATGGAGGTGCTGCTGGCCGAGAGACTGCAACGAATCATCCCCTGCGCGGAGATGGTGCGGTTCGCCAAGAACGGCTCCGATGCAACCTCGGGAGCCGTGCGCGCTGCCCGCGCGTACACCAGGCGTGATCGCGTCGCGATCTGCGGCTATCATGGCTGGCACGACTGGTACATCGGGACCACATCCCGCTCGGCAGGAGTTCCATCGGCGGTTCGCGAGCTGTCACATACCTTCCCGTACAACGACCTGCAAGCGCTCGATGCCCTCCTGTCTTCACACAAGGACGAGTTCGCCGCGGTCATCTTGGAGGCGTTCAATCACGTCTTCCCCGAGGAAGGCTACCTCGCCGGTGTAAGGGAGATAGCGCACCGGCACGGCGCGCTTCTCATCTTCGACGAGATCTGCAGCGGCTTTCACTTCGGTCTCGGCGGCGCGCAAAAGATGTTCGGAGTGATTCCCGACCTCGCGACGTTTGGGAAGGCAATGGGAAACGGCTATCCAATCAGCTGCGTCGTTGGACGCCGTGACGTCATGGAGATCTTCAATGATGTCTTCATGAGCTTCACTTTCGCCGGGGACGTCGCCGCAATGGCGGCAGCGAACGCGGTTCTCGACGCGCTGGAGCACGGCGATGCCTACGCCCGCATGGAGGCTGCAGCCGTTCCGCTCTTCGACGGAGCGAGAGTGCTCGCCGACATCTCGGGGCTCGGCAAGCGGTTCGTGATTCACGGGCATAAGAACTGGCCGTTCATGCGATTTCTCGATGATTCGGGCGCAGACGATCCCATCCTGCGTGCGCTATGGTTGCAGGAGGTGACGCGTCGCGGAGTGCTGATAATCTCGACTCACAACATCAACGCTGCGCTAACTCGCGCCGACGTGGAGCACGTCCTTGGAGCCTACGGCGAGGCGTTCAAGTACATCGGCGGACTCGTGGCTGACGGTGCCGACCTCCAGAGTCATCTCGATGGGCCGATACCAACACCGGCGTTCCGCGTTCGGGGATAGAATTCAAGGCAGGCAGGTCAGTCCGCGGTAAGCGTCGTCTCGATATGATCGCAAATCGCCGCACCCACGCGATTCCAGGAGTACTTCTCGAGGGCCGTTTCCCGGGCATGCTTTCGCATCGCCAGGTATCGGTCCGGATCGTCGAGTAACCCTGCGATCGTCGCGGCTACCGCATGGGAAGTGACCGGGGGCTCCAGGAGCACTCCGGTTTTTCCGTGCTCGACGAACTCGGGAATCCCAAAGAGATTCACGGACACCGCAGGGCATCCAAAGTAGGCTGCCTCCGTGAGAACCAACGGGCTGGTATCTTCTCGCGTTGGATGGACGAGCAGGAAAGCGTCGGCCAGAAGCGCCTGCAGTCGCGAACGCTCTTCCGGGACATCGGGTCGCAACGTCCCCTCATAGGTAACACCGTTGACCGACTCCCAGCCCGCCTGGGGTTCCCCGCCCACGATATGCCACCTCAGGGCTGGGTACTGCGGCTTGAGTTCCCTGAAAGCCGCAAGGGTGCGGTCGCCGCCTTTCTGCCAGAAGTTCACCGCCACGCTGATGAGCTTCCGGGATGCGCCGCTCCACGTATCAGCTGCGGGCGGCTGAATCACCCCTCCGCGTCCCGGCGCAAAATAGTGATCGCCCTTCAGCCCGTACGCACCGAGTGCTTTCTGCATTCCCCAGCGGCTGTCGAAAAAAACCCCCGATGCCCCTTCCAGAAATGCGGCCTCCTCCCGCCAGATTCGTTCGAGGTCGTCGCGGCTGAAATCCTCGATCCGGAACGTGTTGAAGAAGAATGTGTGAAACGCCACGTCGAGGTAGACGAAGTACTTCACCGATGGACGTGAGCGTGACCACTGGGTTGCCGAGCGGAACATGATCGCATCGGCATCCCGCGTGTGCCGCGCGACCTCAGCCGCGTTTTGCTCGAGAGAAGCGGCAGAAAGGAAGTCGAAGTGACGGTGACCTTCGCTCGCCCTGCGGCGGATTTCCGAAACTGTCGGTTCGACCCAGAGCGGGAGGTTCCCCAGCGGGCCGGCGTATCGCGCGTCGAAGCGTCTCGACAGCTGGTCGAATGCGTGCCAGTTCACCGCGTACGGGCCGCCGCCCGCCAGCTGCTGCCGGAGATTGGATACGTAGGTGATGCGGGGGGGTCTCACCGGTCGGAATATATCTTCACATGACCTCGCAGAGTGTGTAGCTTGAAGCGGGCAAGCCCTCACGAACGCGACACTTACGCACCTGGCGAAGGCATACGGACCACGAATGTTTAATGGAAAGACCGTCCTCATAACCGGCGGCACGGGATCCTTTGGCCGACGGTTTACAGAGACCGTCCTCAAGCAGCATCAGCCCAAGAAACTCATCATCTTCAGCCGCGATGAGCTGAAGCAATCCCAGATGCAGGTCGAGTTCGGGGAGAAGGAGTACCCGAACGTCCGCTATTTCATCGGTGACGTGCGGGACGCGGCCCGGCTTCACCGCGCGTTCGATGGCGTCGATATCATCGTCCACGCGGCAGCATTGAAGCAGGTCCCCGCCGCTGAGTACAACCCCATCGAGGCGATCAAGACCAACGTCCTTGGTGCCGCCAATGTGATCGACGCGGCCATCGACCGGGGGGTCAGCAAGGTGATCGCGCTCAGCACTGACAAGGCAGCGAACCCGATCAACCTGTATGGCGCGACAAAGCTCTGCTCCGACAAGCTCTTTGTGGCGGCGAACAGCTATTCAGGAACGCACGAAATCCGCTTCAGCGTCGTACGCTATGGAAACGTCGTAGGCAGCCGCGGAAGCGTCGTGCCCCTGTTTCTCCAGAGAAGAAAAACCGGGAAGCTGCCGATTACCGACGAGCGCATGACCCGCTTCTGGATCACGCTCGACCACGGAGTGCAGTTTGTCCTCCAGTGCCTCGAAGAAATGCGCGGCGGCGAGATTTTCGTCCCCAAGATTCCGAGCATGAAGCTGATCGATCTTGCGCGCGTCATCGGGCCGGACTGCGAGATGGAAATAGTAGGTCGGCGCCCGGGCGAGAAGCTCCACGAGGTGATGGTCAGCGAGGACGATGCGCAGAACACACTCGAGTATGACGACTTCTTCGCGATCCTCCCGACCATCCGGAACTGGGACGAGCATCAGACCCGCAACGGCGGGCGTCCTCTTCCGGAAGGATTTCGCTACAGCAGCGAGACCAATACCCATTGGCTCACCGTCGCCGAGCTCGAGCGGATGATCGGCTCGGGCAGGGCTCTCCTCGACTGAGCCCATGCTACTCGTAACAGGAGCCGGCGGGTTCCTCGGCCGGTACGTCTCCCTCCAGGCGGCGGCTTCCGGGCGACCTCTGCTGGGAACGGTTCACCAGCGTGGCGCCGATGAGAAGGCTTATCCAGTGGAAGCGATCGACCTCACTGGTCCCTCCTCAGCAAGAGAACTGATTAATCGGGTGAACCCGACGATCGTCGTGAATTGCGCGGCACTCACCAACGTCGATGAGTGCGAGATTCACCCTGACTGGGCGCTCCTGGTGAACGCCGAGCTGCCGGGCCAACTGGCTGCCGCGTGCGCTGAGCGAGGCGCGCGGTTCATCCACATCTCTACCGATTCGGTCTTCGACGGCGAACGCGGCGGCTACACCGAGGATGATGTTCCCAGCCCCCTGAATTCATACGCGCAATCCAAGCTGGCCGGCGAAACGGCTGTACGCGAGTCATACGAAGAGGCACTGATCCTGAGAACGAACTTCATCGGTCTCTCGGAGTCCGGAATGAGCGGGCTCGCCGACTGGATCGCCTCCAGTCTCGAAGCAGGAAAGCGCATCAATGGCTTCACGGATGTGGTCTTCTCTCCGCTCCTGGCGGACGACCTGGCGCGGTTGATTCTCGAAGTGGCCGATGCAGGGCTTTGCGGTACCTATAACGCATCCGCGAGAAATTCCTGCAGCAAGTACGACTTCGCGCTGGGTCTCGCGTCTGCGGTGGGACTCGACAGCGCACTCGTCGATCCTGCGAAGCTTTCAGAGGGGGAGCTGCTGGCCCGCCGGCCGCTCAACACCTCCCTTTCCCCATCGCGCATCGAGGAGGCACTGGGAAGGTCGATGCCGTCAGTCCAGGCGGCGATCACCGGCTATGCCGCGCAACGGTTGGCAGGCCACGTGGCGACATCGACAAGAGCGGGTAGTGCATCATGGCCGTCCTGAAAATCGGTCAGCGGCTGATTGGCGAAGAGAACCCCACGTACTTCATCGCGGAAATCGCTGCGAATCACGACGGAGACTTCGACCGCGCAGTCGACCTCATTCACCTCGCCGCTGAATCCGGCGCTGACGCGGCCAAGTTCCAGCATTTCAGGGCGGAGCACATCGTCAGCAGGCGCGGCTTCGCGGATGGGCCAAGGGTGTCACACCAGAGCAAGTGGAAGAGCTCGGTATTCGAGGTGTATGATAAGGCGTCGGTGCCATGGGACTGGACCGAGCGGCTCAAGAAAGCTTGTGACGAAGCGGAAGTGGATTTTTTCTCGTCCCCTTACGACCTCGAAGCCGTCGACATGCTCGACCAGTACGTCCCGGCGTACAAGATCGGATCGGGAGACATCACATGGCCGGGGATTCTCGAGCACGTTGCGCGCAAGAATAAGCCGGTGCTGCTGGCCACCGGTGCCTCCGAGCTCGCCGATGTAGAGCGGGCCGTCGACACCATCCGGCGCATCAATCCGCAGCTGATGCTGATGCAGTGCAACACGAACTACACTGGCAGCCTGGAGAACCTCGCGTTCGTGAACCTGCGAGTGCTTAGCACTTTTGCGTCGATGTATCCGGATGTCGTGCTTGGACTGAGCGATCACACGCCGGGGCATGTGACCGCACTGGGAGCAGTGGCACTCGGCGCTCGCGCGATCGAGAAGCACTTTACCGACGACACGAGCCGTGAAGGTCCTGACCATCCGTTCTCGATGGATCCCGCGTCATGGCGCGAGATGGTCGACCGCACACGCGAGCTCGAGCGGTCCCTCGGTGACGGAATGAAGAGAATCGAGCCAAACGAACGCGACACTGTCGTGGTTCAGAGACGCTGCCTGCGCGCGTCCAGAGATCTCCGCGCCGGAGAGATTCTCTCGGATTCGGATCTCGAGGCGTTGCGCCCCGCGCCGGCTGACTGCATCATACCGTTCCAGCTCCCCGAAGTCGTGGGAAAAACGCTCAATCGCGATATCGAGCGCGGCGACTACCCTGGATGGGACGATTTCGGCTGAGTACCCCTAGATTGAAATTGTGAGATTCATTGGGATAGATACTCCAGGGGCGCCTCCGGAATGAGGGCGCCCTCGGTTCGCGCACTATACCGCAGGCTTCCGCGCCGGTTCAGGGAAGTGGCATGGAAGGCCGGGGAAGTGGCGTGGAAGGCTGTTGACCAGCTTCCGCCTGCCGCTCAGCGGCTCTTTCCGCATACGGATGAGCACCGCCGGTGGCAGATGCAGCGGCTCTACAAGCGAACGCCGCCGCCCCTCCCTGACGCTCCAACGATTCTGTTCTGGATACCCGGAGGAATGGAGCTCATGCTGCATGTCGAGACCGCCATTGCAGCGGCGCTCCAGCTCCGTGGCTATCACGTCCACGCGATCATCTGCGACGCGCCGTACAGTGCCTGCGTCAGACGGGAGGCGGAGGACGGCATCTCCTACGAGGACTGGCGGGCTCAGTGCACGCGGTGCATCAGTGCGAACCGGGGCGTCCTGGACGTGATGGGGATCCCGTATTCATCGGTCGGCAGCTTCGTATCGCAGGAAGTGAGGGAATCGTTGTGGGCTCAGGCGGAGCAGGTGACTCCGGAGAATGTCCGCGAGCTGAGCCACCAGGGAGTATCGATCGGCAACAACGTCATTTCGTCGATGATCAGATACCGCCGGGGATATCACCTGCCCGACGATGACAGCATTCTCAGGCAATATGCGTACACCGCGCTGATCACGGCCGAGTCGGCGCGGGTTGCCATCGGGCGGTTCAAGGCGAGCCGGGTGTTCATGTCCCATGGCATCTACGTTGACTGGGGCCCGGCACTCCACACGGCGCTCGATCTCGGCGTGCCGATTACGACCTGGAAGTCCTCGTACCTGTCCGCGCGGTTCTACATGCAGCAGGTGAAGGATCACCACCTCGACTTCTACCGGTTGAAGGACGAGTTATGGGAGGTGCGGGCCGCCACTCCCCTGACGGCTGGCGAAGAGCGGGACCTCGACGCTGCCCTGCACACCCGATATCACAAGCCTGTGGCCTTCGACGTGCCAAAGCTGCACCGCGAAATGGGAGAGAAGGAACGCTTCAGAGCACAGTATGCGATCGACCCGGGCAAGCCCGTCTGGGGCATCATGTGCCACATCAACTGGGACAGCGTAGCCGATTATTCTCCGATGGCTTACCCGTCATTCGACGAGTGGACTATCGATACCATACAGCAGGCCTCGCGAAATCCGGATGTGCAATGGCTCATCAAAGTCCATCCCGTCGAAGCCTCCTACGACCGCCAGGTTGGCGTAGAGAAACTCATCGAGACCCGGTTCCCCGATCTCCCGCCCCACGTGAAGATGGTCCCCTCGGCAGAGAAGATCAGTCCTTTTGAATTCTTCGACATGCTTGACGGCGGTGTCACGGTGTACGGAACGCCGGGCCTCGAGCTCGCGCTGGCGGGGAAGCCGGTAATACTGGCCGGTGAGGCGCACTACGGACGGAAGGGCTTCACTCATGATGCCTTCGACGTGGCAAGCCACCGCGGACTTCTCTCTCGGGCGGCGACCTTCGGCCCACTTACGCCGGATCAGAAGACGCTTGCGCGCCGATACGCTTATTCGGTTTTCATCCAGCGCCAGATTCCACTACCGGTGGTGCGCGATCCTGACCGGCTCTGGTGGAATCTTCAGCACGACAAGCGCGAGCAGCTCCTGCCTGGGGCGGATCCGTTTCTGGATTTCATCTGTGCGAGGATCGTCGACGGTGGCGATTTCATCATGGATCGCGACCTTGTAAGGCTGGCCGAATCCGACACGTGGTGACCAACCAGACCCGGATCGACAATGCCTCCGCTCGTGACGATGCCTTTGCCACTCTTGCAATGCTCAGCGCTGTCGTCGCTGTCATGCTCGGCACGATCTTTTGGGTGGCCCGCACTGGCTTCGACAATCCGGCCGGACCCGTCATCAAGAGCGTCGTGCTTTCGGTCTTCATCGGCACTGCCCCGCTCACGGCCAGGACACTCCTTCGGCTAAATAGAAAGCCCTACGAGTGGGTGACTTCCTACTCCTTCCTATCCCTTGCCTCTGTCGTAGTCACGGCTTTGCTCGGATGGATGGTAGCGCTGACAGGACTGAATGCGTTCTACCTCCTTGCTCTCGCTGCTGTCCTCGGGCTGGGTATTGCCGCACGAGGGTTTTTTCGCAGTCACGGTGGAACACGCATCGTGCTGCTGCTGGCGGGCGCCGCCCTGTTTGCGCAATGGTGTGCCGGAGTTGTCTGGGGCCGCATCTACAAGAATCCACTGTTTCTCGAGAACCTCCAGTCAACCGGCGTTGTTCATCATGACTCCCTGACCCTCATGGCGCTCGGTTCGATGCTCAGAACCTATGGAGTGGCGAGCACGGGGATAGACGGCCTGCCGTACATCCCATATCACTGGGGAACGCCGTGGATGTTCGCGCAGTTCTGCAACCTGCTCGACACCAGACTACTCGACTTCTACCAGCTCGGTTACGTAGTAATGTTCGCGCCGCTTTTCTTTGCGGCCCCTGTCGCGGTTGCGACGGAGATCATCCATTCCCGTGGACCTGCCGAGGCCTTCACCGCTTCGCGAAAGAAATGGTTCTGGGCAGCGTTTCTTGCCGCGACCATCGGAGTGATTCCGATTGAGGCGAGGGACGCGCTCGCCGTTTACACCTCCAGCCTCACTATTTCCGAGTCATACGGTGTCGCTGTTCCAATGGCGCTGCTCCTCGCCGGCACGGCAGTCATCTTCTGGAGGGGGAGCGCGGAGCGCCTGGCGTCGTCGGCGCCGCTATGGAGGGGTGACAAGGTGTTCCTGCTCGCAGTAATCCCGCTGGGGCTTGTTTTCCTCGGATTGATGAAGCTGTCACTGATGATTCTTGCATTTCTGCTCGCAGTCTATCTCGCCGTCCGGATTCGACTTCACAGGCGCGTTGCCGGCCAGGCGGCGGTGGCTGTTGCAACGGTACTTGTGTTCGTCAGCTATCAGATGCTCTCGCTGCCCGCGCACAAGGAAGGATTGGCCCCGCTCGATTTTCTCCGGGAGAATGTCCCGCGCGCGTGGTGGCCTTTTTTCCCGTTGCTGCACTTTTTCTGGTCGTGGCTTTACGTCGGCCTGCGGTTGGTCCAGGAGCGGATAAGCACGTTCGGCGATTTGATAGCGGGGTTACGTGAGCGCCGACTACTCGACGTGGAGGCCGTTCTCGTCGTCGCCCTCGCAGGCATTCTCCCGGGCCTTGTCATTCACATCGACGGAGGCTCGGCATTCTACTTCTCGGACGTGCAGCGATGGCTCGCACTGTCCCTGCTGCTGGCCATGACACCGCTCGCCTTGAAGCGGTCAATGAGTGAAGTTGCGGTACCGCGCAACCGCTTTCGCCCGTTCGGCGTGAGAATGTCGGTAGTGGCTGGCTCGCTTTTCGCCGTGCCGTTCGCGCTCACACTGGCGCGCAACGCAACTCATTGGACTTTGATCGCCGCGCGGGAGAACTCTGCGACGCGCGCGGCGATCTATCCCGCTGCGCAGGTGGAGACGATACCGACCGGGATAAGTGGATTGCTGCAACTCACCAACAGCACCGCAATCCGGAATGGTCTGTCTGGGGAAAGAAATTTTCGGATCGTCGAGCAGCTTCGTCAGCTTGGCGACCTGGCTGTGTCGGAGCGGCGCCGTACGGCTCTGTTCATTCCACAGGCTGAGACGCGCTACTGGGAGATACTGACCCGCCCTGGCGCCTGCGCGTTCTCGTCTCTCGTCGCACCCGCCCTCACTGAAATGGCGATGATCGACGGCATGCCGCCGGTTGGCTGCAAGCTCAGTTCCTACTATGGCTTCGGACAGTATGCACCAAGGAACCGGATGCAGAGGGCGGACGACGGTACCGTACCCCGGCTCTGCGCGAGTGCGCGCACCTGGGGACTCGATCGGCTGATGATCCTCCGGTTCGACGACGCAGGATTCATGAACGTGCAGCGGGCCGACTGTCGGGTCTGAGACAAGGGAACACCGATGCAGGCAATCACCAGATTCTCCAATCGACCCCCGATGATCAGGCCATTGATTGCGGTATTTCTGATCGCCATATCTGCAACTATCTCCTCCGCGCAGCAGACAGGCCTTGGCTACACTTCGCCTGAGCCGCGCCGGCCGGTTCCCGATGACGGCTGGCGGGATCCTGTCCGGCATAAGGCGCTCGGAGTGAACGTGGCGCCGGGCGTTCGCATTCATGTTCTCGATTTCGGCGGGAGGGGTACGCCGCTAGTGTTTCTCTCGGGGATCGGAAACAACGCTCACGTTTTCGATGATTTCGCGCGGCGATTCACGCGCGGAAATCGCGTCATCGCCATCACGCGACGCGGTTTCGGTGAGTCCTCGCATCCTGAAGACGGCTATGACCAGGCAACTCTCGCCGCCGACGTGATCACCGTGCTCGACAGTCTCGGAATCCGTCGGGCGGTGTTAGCGGGTCATTCAATCGGGGGCTTCGAGCTGACTCACATCGCGGCTGACTATCCCGACCGCGTGCTCGGACTGATTTATCTCGATGCTGGCAGCGATCCCGTTTCGGCTGATTCAATTCGCCGGGCCAACTCAGAGCCGCTTTCGTCGCTCGAGGCGTTGACCCGTCCGCCAGCTCCGGAGAATGTCATGCCCAGCGATGCGGATTCAGCGTCTGCCAAGGCGGCATGGGCTTACCGCGTGCGGGTAGGCCTCACCGACAACACCGAGTCCGCCGTGAGGGCGGCGTATTTCTTCGAGGGATTCAATCCGTATCGCGCCAACAACAATCCCGCGCCGCCAAAAATGATGGCAGCAATAAGAGCGGGAGGTCCCACTCCATTCAATAAGGTGAAGGCTCCCGCCGTTTTTATTTTCGCCGAGACGAGCGCGATCGAGCATCTGCCGGCTCATGCTCGCAGGTGGGCGGGCAGCAATCCCGACAGACGCATCGTGCTCCAGCGGTCGATCGACGTGACAGGAGCAGTGGTCCGCGCGCAGCGCGAGTACATCGTCCGGGAGTTGAAGGGATCGAGAATGGTCACCATCCCCGGGGCGCGCCACCTCATCTTCATGAGCAATCCGGCGGAGGTCGAAAAGATCATGAAGGAATTCCTGGCGGGCCTCTGATGCCGGTCTCAGCTGACGACGTAAGGCTCTGTCTCGAGGATCACCCAGCGGGTGCTCCCGGTCCGCAGCCGATGTCCGAGCCGATCGTCCAGACATCGCTTTTTGCCTTCCCCGACTATGAGTCGATACTCGAGGCGTTCAAGGCGGAGCACCGGAACTACGTGTATTCGAGGGGAACAAACCCGACAGTCGAGCTGCTCGAGAAGAAGCTCGCCGCGCTCGAGCGAGGCGAGTCGTGCAAGGCATTCGCTTCCGGGATCGCAGCCGCCAGCGCCGTTATGATGGGGCTGCTCAAGGCCGGCGATCACATTCTCTTCGTCAACCAGACGTACGGGCCGACAATCCAGCTGGCGAAGCAGCTCGGGAGGTTCGGGATCGAGCATGACCTGTTTCTCGACCTCACGCCCGATGCAGTGCGCGCCGCACTGAAGCCGAACACGCGCCTGGTATGGCTCGAGAATCCCGGCACCATGCTGATGCGGACTTTCGACATCGAGGCGGTCGCCGCCGTCGCGCGCGAACATGGCGCCCTGACGTGTATTGACAACAGCTGGGCGTCTCCGCTGTTCCAGAAGCCGCTCCTGCATGGGGTCGACATCGTCATTCATTCGGCGACCAAGTACATCGGCGGGCACAGCGATGTTGTTGGCGGAGCGCTGATCACAACCTCCGAGCGGATGGAGCAGGTGTTCTTCCGCTCATACATGCTGCACGGGGGAATACTCGCGCCGTTCGACGCGTGGCTGCTCCTGCGCGGGCTTCGCACAATGCCTGTTCGGATGCAGCAGCACGAGTCAGATGCGCTCGCGGTCGCAAGCTATCTCCGAACGCGGCCTGACGTGTCGGCGGTCTGTCATCCCGCCTTCGATGAGCCTTCGCCTTCTCTCACCGGCCACTCGGGCCTCTTCAGCTTCGAGATCGCCTCGGGCGGGTTCGATGCTGTGAGGAAGTTCATCAATGGTCTCGAGAGGTTCCGGATCGGCGTCAGCTGGGGCGGTGTCGAGAGCATAGTCATCTCGCCAAACCGCGGGAACAATCTCCCGTACCTCGAGGCGCAGCGAATACCGGCTGGGCTCATCCGACTGTCGATAGGACTCGAGGGCGCGGACGCGCTGATCGCCGACATCGCCCGGTCGCTCGACGGGGCAGGAATCAGCTAGGGGTCGACTCCGCTGGCTTCGACTCCCTCGGGAGACGAAGCTCGAAGAGACTCCCCGATCCGAGACTGCTGCGGGCGGAAAGATCGCCACCCATTCCCCGGGCGAGATCCCTGCTGATCGCGAGCCCGAGACCAGTGCCTTCCGCGGAGCGGGAACGGCTTGTATCGACCTGAATGAATGGCTCGAACACTTTTTCGATCATGTCCGGCGGAATTCCCACGCCTGTGTCGATTACCCGGAGCATGACGCTCGTGCTGTCTGCGCTCGTTTCAACGCAGATGCTGCCGCCACGCGGAGTGAACTTTATCGCATTCGTCAGGAGATTCAGCAGTATCTGCTGGACCTTCTCGCGATCGGCACGCGCCTCGATGCGCGGCGCTATAGCAGTTTCAAGCCGCAGGGACTTCGTCGCCATCTGCGGCTCTACCATCGGCATCACGCTTTCGACAACCTCGGAAACCACAACCAGCTCGACACGGTAGTCGACATGCCCCGCCTCGATTCGCGAGAGGTTAAGCACATCGTTGATCAGCCGCAGTAGATGGCGCTGGCTCCTGTCGATCCTGTCGAGCGCTTCCAACTGGTCGGGCAGCACCGGCCCGTGCACTCCCATCTGGAGAAGCTGAACGTACCCGCCGATCGCATTCAGAGGCGTGCGGAGCTCGTGACTCATCACCGCGAGGAAATTGCTCTTAGCCAGGTTTGCTTCATCTGCCGCCGCGCGCTGGCGCTCGAGATCCTCGTTCACCGCCTGGAGCTGCTCGCTCTGCACCTCCATCTCCGCGGCCAGCTCCTGGAGCTGCTGATGCTGAAGCTCGAGTTCCACTGCCTGCTCCTCGAGCGTTGCGTTTGCCAGTTCCGCGACCTTCTTCGCCTCGAGCAGGGCATCCTCGAACTTGCGGCGCTCCCGCACTTCCATCATCACGCAGTCAGTGAACGTGATGCCATCGCGCTCGTGTCGCACGGCGTTGCAGAGCACGCCGACATCCTCTCCGTCCCGCCCGCGAAGGATCATGAAGATCTCCTGCGCGCGGCCATGAAGTTTCACGAGCGGAAAGAAATGCGTCTGGTGAAAGATCCTGCTGCCTGTGGCGAGGATCTCCTCGAACGGCTTCCCGACGAGATCGTCAGCATCGTACCCGAGCCGTTCGGCGAGCGTCGAATTGACTGCCGCGATCCTGCTGTCGTCGCTATATGAGACGAATCCGCATGGCGCACGGTCGAGGAGAGCTCCCAGCTTCGACATCATGGTCCCGCGAGGCATGGCGTCAGGCGGGAACCGGAGATGAGAGATATTCCTTGATGAGGGAAACTGTTTCCTCAGGATCGCTCATGTGGGGGCAGTGCCCGACTGCTTTCATCACGCGGAGCGTGCTGTCGGCGAGCTCCCGGCTCAGATATTCTCCGACGTCGAGCGGAGCGACCATATCGTCAGAGCACTGAAGGATGAGCGACGGGATTTTCACGCGGGAAAGATCCTCGCGGTTGTCAGCGAGGAACGTCGCCTTGGCGAACTGGCGCGTGATGACCGGATCAGTCGAGCAGAAGCTCTCGGTAAGCTCGGAGCCCAGCTCCGGCCGGTCGGCGTTCTTCATGATCGCCGGCGCGAGAAAGTTCGCCCAGCCGATGAAATTGTGATCCATCATCTCGAACAGTCCCTCTATGTCGCGCTGCTCGAACCCGCCGACGTACGGCGAATCGTTGATATATCGCGGCGAGGGACTGACGAGGATCAGCCGCTTGAAGCGCTCCGGCTCCTCATTCGCGGCGAGCACACCGATCATGCTGCTCACCGAGTGCCCGACGAAAACGATGTCCTCGAGGTCGAGCGCGTGAACCACATCGAGGACATCCTGGGCATACCCCACCAGTGAGTCGTATCGCTTTGCGTCATACGCGCTGACATCCGACTTGCCCGAACCGACGTAGTCGAAGAGGACTATCCGGTAATCGTCCTCGAATTGGGGGGTGACGTATCGCCACATATTCTGGTCGCACCCGAAGCCATGGGCGAAAAGCATCGGCTGGGTGCCGTTACCAGACACCTTCACATTGTTACGCTTCCTTACATCCTGACTCATTGTTTGCGGCTCCCGGGGTCTGGGCGGGCACAGCGTCCCCGGTGAATGACTATGCAAGTGCTACGCTAAGCACCCCCTCTGCCGCTCTTTTTCAGGTCGTGAGTGATCCGATCTCCGCAAGCTCACGACTCAACTCGGACATGCTCTCGACAAAGATCGTCCGGGAAAGGCCCTTGCTTCCTTTCAGGCCGGCCGCGCCGGCCCCCCCGGCTAGAATGGCGATATCGTGACCTATGGCTTCCTCGATCCCTCGCAGCTCAGCCACGATGCGCAGCTTTTTGTCGGCGACAACGATACTTACCCCTACGGCCCGGGCTTTCGTCCTTATCGCGGTCCTGGCAATCTCCCCTGCCGGGAGATCTGCGCCGAGGTAGATGACTCGCCACCCTTCACTGGCTGCGGTGGAGGCTGCCATCAGGGCGCCGCTTGCGTGCCGTTCCCCCTCGAGGGTGGCAACGACGATGAGGGGACTGTCGTCCCTCCCGCTGAGCAAGGGGGCGGTTTCGCCCACCACGCGTTGAACGACAGCCGTGGCAAGATGCTCCTGGGAAACCGTGAGGCTCCCCTCGTGCCACGCCTCCCCGACCCTCCGCAGGAATGGAGCGGCAACCGTGTCGAGAAAAGCCACGATTCCGTATCGCGCAACGCTCCGCCGGAGCAGGGTCTCCAGCCCGGCAGGGTCAAGGTTTCTCGTGTGAGTGATTGCCTCCTCGACAACCGGGTGCGGTGCACCGGGCACGAGCTGGATCGGAGGAAATGGGCCTGGCAACTCGATGCCCCGGACCAGCTCCTTTAACACCTCTCCGCTCAGCGAGGCGACGTGACTGATTCCATGCCCGCCCCGGGTCGCCCTGTGAAGCAGGAGGAGCCTCTCGATGTCCGCATCGGAATAGATCCGCTGTCCACCTGGTGACCGCTTCGGGGTCACGACCCTGTACCTCCGTTCCCAGACCCGGAGGACATCCGGGGACAATCCGGTTCTCTCGGCGACGACTCCTATCGGGTGGCGTGGTTCAGCGGGTGGCATGAGAGGATAATCGGCAGTTGTCGAGCTTATGTCAAGGTAATAGTTGGACAAACCCTTGACATCTTCTTCGGCCCTGTCTAAGATACCTGGACAGAACATGGACACTAACCGCTCTCTGGAGGATTTCAAAATGAAGGGACTCAGCCTGCTCGCCGTGATTCTGCTGGTCGTTGGGGGACTCAACTGGGGTCTCGTCGGAGCCACAGGATTCGACCTCGTCCGCGCCATTTTCGGCGAGATGACGTTCCTCAGCCGCACCGTCTACACGCTCGTCGGCCTTGCGGCCGTATTCCAGCTCGCCACCTGGCGCTCCGCCGAGACTCGCGCAGCTGCGCGAATCTGACCGGTCGCCAATCTCAAATCACTAAAAAGGAGAACAAGATGAAGCTCGCATCGATATCACGAGTGGCAGTCGTTGCCACGATCCTCGTCGCCCAGGTTGCCTGCGACGCTGAAGCCTCACAGCAGGAAAACCCGCCTGCCGCTGAGCAGGTAGTACAGGTTGAGGCGCCGACCGGCGACATAGTAGCTGTCGCAGCAGGCGCAGGTCAGTTCAACACGCTGGTAGCCGCTGTTACGGCGGCCGGACTGGTCGAGACGCTTCAGGGCACCGGACCGTTCACGGTCTTTGCGCCGAGCGATGAGGCGTTTGCAAAGCTGCCGGCAGGCACCGTCGAGGCGCTGCTCGCGGACAAGGAAAAGCTGACCGCGATCCTCACGTATCACGTCGTACCGGGAAAGGTGATGGCCTCCGACATCGTCAGTGCTGGAGGCGCGAAGCCCGCCACGGTGAACGGAGCATCGGTGAATGTCACTATTCGTGACGGGCAGGTCTATGTAGACGGCGCGCGCGTCGTGACCGCAGACGTCCCGGCGTCGAACGGAGTGATCCACATCATCGACTCCGTCATCATGCCCCCGGCGGCAGGTAACTGAAACCGACCTCAGGCAGTGTCCGGTGCGCCGCAACTGCGCGCGCCGGATCCGCCTCTGGCCCTACAGCGGAGCAGTGAGTTCGTTGGCGTTTGCGCCAGCGGCATCATGGCTGATACGCTGATACCTCGCCTTCGCGAGCTGATACCCGCCGTAGGCGACGAACCCGGCACCCGCCACGACGAGCAGCAGCGGCCCGAACGCAGCCTGCCCGATCATCGCAAGAGCATCGTCGACATCCGCGACACGATCCGGCGCCGCGCTGGCCGCCGCCCGGATGACGAACATACCGCAGATGCCGAATATCACCGCGCGCGCAACAGTGCCCACACGCGCCGCGACAGAGATTGCCCAGCGCGCATCGGCGGACAGGGAACGCCGGTCTAGCATGTTGCCGAACGGCTCATCCCACGCCCTGTACACCAGGTAGGCCGCACCGACGAAAAGTGCCAGGCCGATCAGTCCAAGCAGTGTCGCCCCGTACGGAAGCGCGAGAACGCCGTTCGCCCATGCCACAGCGCCGCTCATACCGTTGCGCTCCGGCGCAACGACAATGGCAAGAGCCGCAACCGCAAGCGCGATGTACAGCGCGCCTGTCAACGCATCGGCGCTGCGAATCAGAATTCCGGATAAAGACAATCCTCTCCTTTCGGGATCGTTGACCGCGCCGGCAATGTTCAGTATCGCGTACGCGGCGAGCCCAGCGCCGAGCGCAACGACTACGAGCTCTCCGAGGGGCTGGCGCGCAATGAGCATCATCACGCCTCGCGATCCTTTCGGATGCTCGGCCAGCCCGAGCGCGACCGCGATGGCGGCAAGACCGATCGATACGTAGACGAGGCCGCAGGCGGCATAACCGATCCTTGCGATCCACTCGAAGCGCGACGCAGGCACTTCTCCGGAGGTGCTGCGCCTGTCGCGGCGGATTCGAAACACTAGGGCTCCCACCCGGGAACTTGCAAATCGGTTATCGACTTCATCCCGTGAACTTAGGGAGATGAACCCCCAGTGCCAGTTTCGATGTGAGGGAATGCCTGATGCGGTGATGCCTCATCCCCGACTCCATTGCGCGAACTGCATCGTATGGTTCATTGACCCTCACAAAATTCCCTTAGTGGCTGAACCCCATCGACGCGAAGCCGGCCCTGTCGTTGCCTGGCATTCACTCCCGGTCGCCCAATGCCTGGAGCGTTTACAGAGCACTCCCGATGGACTTGGCGAATCAGCGGTCAGGGCGCGTATGGAGCTCCACGGTCCGAACGTCCTCTACCTGAAGCCGTCGACAAAATGGTTTGTCATACTGGGCGGTCAGTTGAGGAGCGCCTTCGTCGCCTTGCTCGTCGTAGCTACCGGACTCGCCTGGCTGCTTGGCGACGCTGCGGAAAGTGCGGCAATACTCGCTGTGCTCACCCTCACAGTTGCGTTCGGCTTCATCACCGAGCTGAGGGCAAGACGGGCCGTCGACGCCTTGCGGGCGCTACAGGTTCAACGAACCACGGTAGTGCGGGACGGAAAGCTCGCCGAGATCGATGCGCGAGAGCTGGTTCCCGGTGACATCATCAACCTCGAGGCCGGCTACTCGATTCCTGCCGATGCGCGTATCATCAGGGCAAGCGAGCTGAGAGCAGCGGAGGCGGAGCTCACGGGCGAGTCGACTGCGGTGGTCAAGGATTCCGACGACGTTCTTCCCGCCCGAACTCCGCTCCCCGATCGCCGCAACATGGTCTACCTCGGCACGAGCGTCGTTGCGGGGACAGGTCGCGCCGTCGTCACGGCCACCGGCACCAGTACCGAGGTCGGCAAAATCGGCGTGATGGTGACCCAGGTTCCCTTCGAGCGCACGGCGATGGAACGGCGGCTCGACATGCTCGGACGCCAGCTCGGATTCCTGGCACTCGGGGTTGGCGCGCTCGTCGCTGCGATCGCGGTGCTCCGCGGCGTCGACCTCAACACGGTAATTCGCACCGGGATCGCTGTGGCGATTGCGGCGGTTCCCGAGGGACTTCCTGCCGTCGTGACGATAGCGATGGCGATCGGCGTGCACCGGATGGCGCGACGGCACGCAATAGTCCGACGCCTGCCTACGATAGAGAGCATCGGCTCGACTACAGTGGTGTGCACTGACAAAACGGGAACGCTTACGCAGGGCGACATGTGCGTCACCCGCCTTGCAATCGGCAGCCGTGATATCCGCGTTGGAGAACACGGCACACCCAGGCAGGGGCAGCTGCTCGAATCGGGGGTGCCTGTCGAAGCAAGCGATCCTGATGTGGCGGCAGCGCTTCGAATCGCCTCACTTGCGAACCGCGCCGAGGCCACAAAGACCGCGGGTGACTGGGAAGTGGTTGGCGACCCGACTGACGCCGCGCTTCTTTCCCTCGCCGCGAACGCCGGCGTTGATCGCGATGCGCTGCTCCAGCAGTGGCCGGAGATCGGCGACCTTCCGTTCTCGAGCGAACGGATGATGATGGCAACCTGGCACCGATCGCCCGATGGCCGGATCGTCGCTAAAGTGAAAGGCTCACCAGTAAACATTCTCGCGCTCTGCGACAAAGTAGTCTCCTCGCATGGCACAGTGCCTCTGGATGATAGCGGTCGCGGCGCTGTGCTCTCCCGGAACGACGAGCTCGCGTCAGCCGGGTTGAGGGTGCTCGCGCTCGCTCAAGGTGTTGTCGCCGATGCCGGCGAAAACGATCTCCGTGGTCTCACACTCGTCGGACTCGCGGGAATGGTGGACAGCGCGGCGCCCGGGGTGGATGAAACTATTCGGCTGCTCCGGGACGCGGGTATCAGGACCGTGATGCTGACCGGGGATCAGCGGCGCACGGCGGAAGCTGTCGCCGTGAATCTCGGAATCATTGACGCGGACGGCGCGATCGCCCTCGATGGAGCCGATGTAGACGCGATGACGGCCACCGAGCTCGCGCAACGCGTCAGGCAAGTGGCCGCGTTCAGCCGTGTCAGCCCCGAGGCAAAGCTTCGAATCGTTACGGCCTTTCAGGACCAGGGAGAGATCGTCGCGATGCTGGGGGACGGCGTTAACGATGCTCCCGCTCTTCGAAAATCCGATGTCGGCGTAGCAATGGGCCGGCACGGAACAGATGCCGCTCGCGAAGCCGCTGATGTCGTGCTGAGCGACGACAGGTTCTCGACCGTCGGCTCGGCAGTCGAGGAAGGGCGCGTGATCTTCGACAACGTGCAGAAGTTTACGTTCTACCTCTTCAGCTGTAACCTCGCTGAAATCCTCGTGCTGCTCGGCGCGGGACTTTTCGCGCTGCCCCTCCCGCTGCTTCCGCTTCAGATCCTGTGGCTGAATCTTGTGACTGACACTTTTCCTGCCTTCGTGCTTGCGTTCGAGCCGGCAGATGTGGACGTGATGCGGCGGCCGCCGCGCGATCCCCGGACTGCCATCCTTTCACGCAGGATGCTTCAGCGGGTCTTCGGCTACTCGACCCTGATCGCCTTGTGCGTCCTGGCGGCGTTCCTTCTGGGTCTGCGTGAGGTCCCCGGCGACGTCAGGTATGCTGTGACGATGGCGTTCATGACGCTCGCATTCGGCCAGCTCTTCCATCTTGGAAATGCAAGAAGCCGTGCCGCTGTCATCTCGCCGCGGCGTGCCCTCGCAAACCCGCTCGCGATCGGCGCGGTGGCTCTCGTCATTGCTCTTCAGGTGCTGGCCGTCAAGCTGCAGCCTCTGGCGGACCTTCTCGACATCGTGCCCCTGTCGCCGGCCGGCTGGGCTGCGGTTGTTGGCTTCGGGCTCGTTCCCGGAATCGCGGGACAGGCAATCAAACTGCTGGCCGCCCGCGACAAGGCCCTCGTCAGCGCGTCAGGCGCCGCAGTATCGGGTCGGAATTCGCATGCTTGAGGCGGCGGAGAAGTCTTACATCGAGGTCGCCGGCAACCCCCTGAACACCGGGCACTCTTTCGGCCGCATGCACGGCCTGATACTTCGAGGCGAATGTCGGGACAGTGCCAGTGAGGGTGACAACTCCGTCCTTCACTGTCACGCCGATCGATTGGCCGCGAAGAGATGGACGCCACGTGAGGTCATGGATGACTTCCCGACGGATCTCGGTATCGCTTCGCATCGCCGCCTCCCCAGAAGGATCCTTCAAGGTGCCCGCTAAACAGTGCCGGGTCAGTCGGATATAGGCTGAAGAAAAGTCAGGCTTTCCCGCACATGCCGCGGGTGACCACGCCGATTGGATGGCAGCTGGTCCTGGATAACTTGCTGATGTGCGATGCAGCTGACGCTCGCACGGCAACCTCGACCGGGAGCTCAACATGCGGACGGCAAGATCTGCAAAGTCGCCACTTCGTCCGGCCGTTTTGCCCCGCAACCCCTTCACGCGAATCCTG